>JAYVOT010000972.1:0-3462 GCA_043757795.1 Chthonomonadaceae bacterium
AATTAAAGTTCTCTCAGTCGCCCCGCTCTTCGGAGAAGCGATTCACCGTGCCACCAACGACCTGTCGATCACATCGCTGTTTGACTGAGCGGCATTTGAGAATACGGTAATATTGTGTTTTCAAATTGCTCCGCAACTGTACTGTCAATATATTGTATGATCCATTTCGAGAGCCGGATCTAGACATGTAGTTAAAGAAGTGCCAAACATCAATGGATATTGTTTTTTTAGCGCGTAACGTTTATCATAAGCGAACTAGCCTCAGATAGGAATTCTTGCATAATGACATATTTTGCAGCATCGGTGAGTGAATTGCGTCTACGCGCCGCCTTGTTTTGGCCCGCAGAACTAGTAGCTCGCGAAGCCTCCGGAAGTGTCATTCCTATTCTACTTTTTACACAAGACAAATTTATAAGCCTATTGGATGTTTCAGATGCAAGTCCAACGGCTTGGAAGGATGTTTTACGTGCCTCGAGCGGGATAACCGCAAACGTTTTTCTCAAACACCTCATGATCCTAGCAGATGTTGGGGGTGAACCACTCAAAAGACTAAGAACGGAACTGAGTCGACTTTTTCCATCAGGATCAATGACATATTCGTGGCGTGGAGAGACTTATGAATACGCTTTTAAAGCTGTTTTGCAAGCGAAATCACTCGATAACAAAGCTCTATTCGTAGACGGAAAGAGCTTTGCTATGGGACGCACTCTAGAAGACAAAATGGAAGATATTGCAATGCTTCTTCTCCATGGCGGCAGTGTAATTGGAGTTCAATTGCCGGAAATACTCCGAGAAAAGTGCATCTTAGGCAGTATGATTGGACGTAAGGAAGAACTCGATAAATTCGTGAAGCAAAGATATATTCTCGTCAGCAAAATCACAGGCGGGGCAACTTCCAATGCGCTTGGCCAGTTGGCGCAAGACTATGTTCGTGATATATTGAAGCGTGAACTTCCTGACTGGCGGATAGCAAGAAATGGAACAATCCCTGGTTTGAGCCAAAATGAGGGTAAAACGGATATAAATTTTGATATTGTTGCAATCTCAAGAAACAATCATCATGTAGCAATTGAAGTCAGTTTTCAAGTAACAACGAACAGCGTTATCGAACGAAAAGCAGGGCAAGCGCAGTCTCGTGCAAATCTGCTTCGAGCATCAGGATATCATATTGCGTATGTTTTAGACGGCGCCGGCAACTTTGAGAGAGTTGCTGCTCTGAATACAATTTGTCATTACAGCGATTGCACCGTTACACTGACTGCTGAAGATTTGATGATACTCGTAGCATTTCTTCGCACACTGGATTAAAGTTTCTCGAAAGGAAAGAAAAACTACCATGGCGCACTGGAGTGAAAGCAGTAAGCGGTTAGAAATTTGCACGACGGTAATTGCTGATATTGCCCAATTGGAAGTACAGGCTACGAATAGTATCCCTTCTGTAATTCTACTATATTTGCCTCCTCAACGTTCAGATACTGATGCTGCAAATTCACAAGACGCATTCGAAAAAATTGCTTCTTTTTGCAAAAAACTTCATGAAGAAACAACTGTTTGCGTTTTAACGTCTGCTTCAGATGCAGCCCGTCTTCTGCCTTTCCTTGAAAAAATCCTAGCTTTCCAACTTTGGGTTGCCGTCAAGACGCCAATCGAAAATAATACGCAACTTATGTCATCTTTACCTGGACGCCACTGCGCATTACTCGTTCTTACTCGATATAATGGTTCGTTACGACATACAAAAACTCGCATTCAATACACTTACTGTCCAGCATGTGGGAAATCCACTAAGGATTACGGTGGTAAAAAACACGTGTATCACGAATACGGCACACTTATGGCGGATGTTTGGCGAGACATTGAATATTCTCCAGGTAATGGTATTTCGCCCTTAACTGAACGTTTACAAGATTTATTTGGATTAGAACCTTACATTAATTTGCAAGTTCTTGATATGTCTGTTTGTTCTGAAATGCTTCCTGAACGCAATACATCTGTAGTGCGTGAAACTTATTTACCACTTGAATGGGTTGAAGACATTATTCCCCTTGGATCAAAACTCATTAATGCAGACTGCTTAACTGCACTTAAAGAGATACCAGGCAATTCTGTAGACTTCTGTTTTGCAGATCCTCCTTATAATCTTCAAAAGCGGTACGACCATTGGGATGATGCACTTGAAACACGCGCATATTTTGAATGGTGCGACCAGTGGTTAACTGAGATGGCAAGGGTGTTGAAGCCAGGTCGCACTTTGGTTGTTCTTAACATTCCTCTTTGGGCAGTTCGTCATTATAAACATTTAGCTACATTATTGCAATTTCAACAATGGATTGTCTGGGAAGCGTTGGGGTTTCCAGTCAGAATGATAATGCCTGCGCACTACTCTATACTGTGTTTCTCAAAGGGGGTTCCTCGTCCTTTACCCGGTCAAACTAGAGATAGGCATTCTCTTGCTGAGAGTGAAGCCTCAACTGCTCAGGAAGAACTTTATTGCTTTCGGGGTAATTGCCTTGCACAACGCCGTAGACTCGCGAAAAATGACAGGAGTAAAATATCTGACTTATGGCATGATATTCATCGTCTCAAACACAACAGTCGCCGAGTAGATCATCCTTGCCAACTTCCGCCGATATTAATGCGTCGCTTGTACGCAATATTTTCAGAAACGGACGAAATGGTATTGGATTGTTTCAACGGTTCCGGCACTTCAACACTTGTTGCTCAGCAAATGGGAAGACGTTTCACCGGTATCGAATTATCTCAGGAATACCATATCCTTGCTGAAAAGCGACATCAGCAGTTATCTCGCGGCGAAGACCCATTTGCGAAAAATGAAGTTATACCTAAAGCGAAAAACAGCCTGGTAGCACGATTGCCTAAACAACAATATGAAGTTACTAAAAAAAACTTGCAATTGGATGTTCGGCGAATTGCCCGCAAACTCGGTAAAATGCCAAGTCGTGATGAAGTTCAAGCCAATACTCCTTTTCCCATGGAGTATTTCGACAAATATTTTATCAGTTGGGGAGAGGTATGCGCCGCTGCTCGCACAACAGGAATGTCAGAATTACCAACTTTGGTTTCACCTCTACAGGCGGAGGCTCAACTCACATTCGAGGAGTGTTAACTGTCAATTTTGGTAAAACTTTGAATTTTAACAAGGAAGGGATAATAATTTCATTTCTCTTTAATCTCCGCCAAAAAGGAGCGAAAAATCTCACGGTTGCAAGCCGGAAATCTACATCGCCGCTTCGCATGGCGTTTTCGCGCGAGACGCTGTCGAGAGGCTCTGCTCCCGTCCCGAGATCGCCGAGATCGTCATCACGGACTCGATTCCATTGCCCCCTGAGAAACGACATCCGAAAATTAAAGTTCTCTCAGTCGCCCCGCTCTTCGGAGAAGCGATTCACCGTGCCACCAACGACCTGTCGATCACATCGCTGTTTGACTGAGCGGCATTTG
>JAYVOT010000973.1:0-12946 GCA_043757795.1 Chthonomonadaceae bacterium
CCAACCCTCATGATGAGTCAGTTTCTTGCCGTTCAGATAGACGGTAGCGTTGTCGTCGACGTTGTCAAATCTCAGTACGCGCCCGGGGCCATCGAGAGAGGGAAGCGTCGTTTGAAACCATTGAAACCCCTTTTTATTTGCAAAAGTATCTTGTCCGGGCTTTGCGGCGCTCCATTTCATAGCGGGGTCAAGGCTGCCGGAGTCGGTCTCCGGAATTCCCTTCGCCGCTGAATCCGTGTTCGCGTAGCTCCAACTAATGATCGGAGTTCCGCCGGCTCCCTCTTTTTCTCCTGCTTGAAATCTCCAGCCTGCATCGAAAAGCATATGCTCCCTGCCGTTATCTCCGGTCTGCGCGTTGACTAGCGTGAGGGATGTTGAAAGCAGAATGACGCTCAGCGCCGCCCTGCGAAGAATATTAGTCGTCAATCGAATTATCTCCAAATCTTCAAAGTCAAAAGAGAATCTTTCAAACTTTCACTATGCAATTCTATTCAGTGTCAGTTCAAGACCAACGATAGAATCTCCTGCTCAACAAGCGCTTCGACCGTTCGAGATAGCGGCTGAAAATAGAAGCGGTTCACGATGCCCTCTGTTTGAAGTCTATGCGGTCGAGGAGTGAAATTCTCATTGCAACCTTGACAGCAATAGAGCCAGATGTTGCGTGCCGAGAGAGAAATCAGTGAGACGAATGTGTTCGTCAGGGGCGTGCGCGCGGACTCCGGGATATTCGATTCCAGGGCTTGTCACCGGCAATCCAAGCAGTCCGGAGAACCACCACATCGGGCCTGAGCCTCCCATGATCGGGGTAATAGAAGTCGGCTTCCCGTAGACTTCCGCCCCCGTCTCCGCCGCCAACTGCACGAAAGGATGATCGGGATCGACACGCGCCGGTCGTTGTCCGCCCAGATAGTTCACTTCAATGTCTGTAAAGCCCTGGGAGTCGAGATGCTTTCTTAAACTTGCATGAACCGCTTCCGGGTCTTGATCCGGCACGAGTCTGAAATCGATTTTCGCTCTCGCTTGCGACGGCAACACCGTTTTTGCGCCTTGTCCCTGCCATCCGCCGCCGATTCCGCACAACGTGAGAGTTGGCTCGAAAACGGCGCGCCGCTTGAACTCCAACCCGGTCGTTTGCGCGCCGCCGAGGAATCCATTTGTCGGAAGTTCAAAACTGTTCCTCAGATAGGTCTCCTCTTCCGGGAGCGCCTCCAGAAGTTGCAGATCTCGAAGGGCGGCGGGACGAGCGAGGTCGTAGTGACCGGGGATGAGAATTCGCTCGTTTTTGTCCTTCAGGCACGCGAGCGCCCAGATCAGCCTCCAGTTTGCGTTCGGCAATAGCGATCCGCCCATGCCGGAGTGGGCGTCGTATGCGATGGTTTTGACGGATAACTCAAAATAGGCGATTCCTCTCATGCCGCAGTATAAAAAGGGCGCTCCGTCTTCATTGACTCCGCCTCCTTCCCAGATACAGTAGTCCGCTTTGAGCAGTTCCAGGTTCTGTTGAATGAAGGCGCCGATATGAGGGCTTCCAATCTCCTCCTCCCCCTCCGCCAGGAATTTGATGTGAAAGGGGTAATTTCCGTCGTTCGCTTCTCGTATCGCCCGGAGCGCCAACAGCCGGGATATGATGTGACCTTTATCATCGGCGGCTCCGCGAGCGTAAAGGTTCCCGTCTCGTTCCGTTAGCGTGAATGGCTCGGAATTCCAAAGCTCAAGCGGCTCCGCAGGCTGAACGTCGTAGTGATTGTAGAACAGAACGGTCGGCGCGTCCGAATTCGGAGATTTCGCCTGTCCGAAAGCGACGGGAGGACCTCCGGGGGTCGGCAGGACTTGCGCTTCCAAACCCTCCGCTCGCATGAGTTCCGCGACATATTTCGCACACGGCTCCAGCGACTCGCCTTTCGATGAGACGCTTGGAAAAGCGCAGAGGCGCCTCAGGTTTTGCAGCGCTTCAGACTGATGGTTCTCGATGATTCGTTTCAGGTTGGGAAGAGTTTGCAATGTTTTGATCGCCTTTCGGAATGGAGTTTTATTGGCATAGAAGGATGCAACGAGAGTCTTGCAGAAAGTACCTCCATGATACTTCAATACCGCGCTTTTCTACAAGACTCTGGGCGTGGAGAAAATCTTGCTATGATACGACGTACCGTAGTACGTCCGAAAAAGGAGACGATAGGATGAGTTTGAAAATGGATATTTCCGATCCGGCCGTTCGACAGTTCGACAAAGAGGGCTATGTTCTCTTCGACAACGTACTCGATCCCGACCTCATCGGCGAGGCGAAAGAACACCTGGATTGGCTGATAGCCAAAAATCCGCATCTGCGACCGGAAAGTTTGGACACGCAACTTGTGACGAAGGACGCTTTCTGGGTGCGTCTCATTAGCGATGAGCGTCTCCTTGATATCGCGCAGAAGTTCATCGGTCCGGATATCGCGCTGTTCGCCTCGCACTACATCAGCAAGCCTCCGTTTGACGGCAGGCCCGTTCTCTGGCATCAGGATGGAAGCTACTGGCCCCTTGATCCGATGGAAGTCGTGACGCTCTGGCTTGCAGTAGACGATTCGCTCCCGGAAAACGGTTGCATGCGCGTGATCCCCGGCACTCAAAACTCGGAGCTGATGCAGATGAAGCCGCGCACGGATGTCGTGAGCGTTCTCGGTTCGGGGATGGAGGAGGGAAGCGTCGACGAAACGAAAGCGGCGGACTGCGTATTGAAAGCGGGAGGGGTTTCCGTGCATCATCCGAACGTCATTCACGGATCGAAAGCGAACCTTTCCGCACTTAGAAGATGCGGATTGACGATACGATATATTCCGACCACGACGCGAATTAAGATCGGCGGGAAGCAGATGTCGGAGTATGAAACGAAGAGCGAAGCCTGGTGCGGAGCGTTTCTTTTGAGAGGAAGCGCTGTTCCCGGAATCAACGTCTACAACCCTTTCCCCGCTTACTCGCCGGAGAACAGCATGCGCTTCAAAGGTTGCGAAAACTGGAAATGAATTTTGGCACTTACCCGTTTGACGCACCTAAACAAACCCCCCGAAAGCTAAATGCTTCGGTGGGTTACTACTTCCTTATTTGGAAAATCTCGGTCTTGCCTGCCCTTTCCCTCGCCGTCACTGTTTCCACCATCTTCCCTTTGACTACTTCATTAGGTGCGGACATGATAGCTCGCAGGGCATCTTCAAACTTGGCGCCGTCTGTACGGGTATCGGTTGGGGTATCTTGATTGTCGCCCTAGTAGAGTGTATTATTCATGGATGTTTATTCGCCACATGCGCTGTAATACCCTGCTGATGCAGGGTACTATTTGGGCACTGGCTTACTTGAGCTGAACGAGAACAACGCAAACAGGAAGCAAGCCAGAAGCAGAAGTAGGTGCAACACTAAAAGAGGATAATAAAAGAAGGCGAAGCCAGCCATAGGATGTCTGCGCAGCATGAAGGATAAGGGGATCAATCGCATTGTATTTGATGTATGTAGATGAGAGCGGAGATGTGGGAATCAATAAGTCTCCCACGCGCTATTTCGTGTTAACAGGAATTGTTGTACACGAACTGCGATGGCAAACTTACTTTGACCAAATCATTGCGTTTCGACGACGCATGAAGCAACAATTCGGTTTACTTTTGCGGGAGGAAATTCATGCCGCAGCTCTCATAAACAGACCAGGCGAACTGTCACGTATTCCCCGCCATGATCGCTTGACAATTCTGCGCGAATTTGCTGATGAATTAGCGAGCATGGACGATCTAAACGTTATTAACATCCTCATAGATAAGCAAAAGCCGAATCGCCCAACCGACTACGATGTATTTGGTATGGCATGGAAACCACTTATTCAGCGTTTTACTAATACCTTATCTTATCGCAATTTCAAAGGGCCACAGAACCCTGACGAGCGGGGAATGCTTTTCCCCGATCATACCGATGATAAAAAACTAACTCAATTGCTTCGCCAGATGCGACGCTATAACCCTATTCCAAACCAAACCCAGTTTGGCACAGGGTATCGTAACCTTCTAGTCAACAATATGGTGGAAGACCCGAACTTTCGCGATTCGGCGCACTCTCAATTTATTCAGGCTGCGGATTTGGTCGCCTTTCTGTTATATCAGCAGATCGCGCCTAACGGGTATATGAAGAAAAAATCTGGCTACAACTACTTCAAGCGGTTAGATGGAATTCTTTGCAAGGTAGCATCCTCCTCTGACCCTCAAGGGATTGTGAAGTTGTAGCAGGGACACAAAAAGATGGGAGGACGTCTCCGCCCTCCCTCCCGGATGAATCCTACTACCCAGACAAACCGAGGTTCAGATTCAAAGTATTCACTTTCACACTGTACCATGAATGATGAAACAAATCAATCAACTTCTGGTGATTAGGCAAAATTCAACTCTTAGTACAGCTCTACTATCAAAATGTTAGATAGGTGCGTCAAACGGGTAAGTGCCTGAATTTTCTCAGAATGAGAGGGTGAAATCCTACCCGTTCATCAGGCGCATCAGAGTTCGAATTTTTCTGAACTGTGCGGAACAGCCGGGATTTGGCGTATAATATCTATTATAAATTTGAGTCATCGCCGACTCTTCCGCTCGTATTCAAACGAAATGCCAACTTGAGACTCTGAGGGATGGATGTCGGATATCATTAGGGGAAAATATCAGATCGTTCGTGAGATCGCCCGAAGCAACGACATCGTCTTCGAGGCGATAGACACGACTCTCGGCAGACGAATCGCGATCAAAGAGCTGAATCTCGCCCCAAGCGTTACTGGAACCGCGAGGCGAGAAAGAATCGAACGCTTTCACCGGGAGGCTCGCGCCACCGGCAAGCTGAATCACCCGAACATAGTCGCCGTCTCAGACTATTTTGAAGAAAACGGCAGGTACTTCATCGTCATGGAGTTCCTCGAAGGGCAGACCCTCCGGGACGTGATGCAGATGAAAGGCGTTTTCTCGCTGACCGAAGGAATTCAAGTCGCCTCTCAAATTTTGGACGCCCTCGGATATGCGCACGCTAATAAGGTGATCCATCGCGACATCAAGCCGGACAATATTTTCATCCTTCCCGGCGGCATTGCAAAACTTGCGGACTTCGGGATCGCCCGACTCGGCGAAGAGCCTGCGCTCACAAGCAACGGACAGGTTTTCGGAACCCCTAGCTACATGTCCCCGGAACAGATCGAAGGAAGAACCATCGACAATCGCTCCGACCTCTTCTCAATGGGCGTATTGCTCTATGAGATGCTCACGGGGCGCAAACCGTTTGTAGGCGACAGCGTCATCAGCATCACCTATGCCATTATGAACGCCGAACCGCCGGGAATGTCCGGCGTTCCGCAGAACGTGGAGCAGGTGATCCGGCGCGCGCTTTCCAAAAACCCGCTTTCCAGACAGGTGAACGCGGAGCAGTTGAAACTGGACTTGCGAAACGCGGAGGCGAACCCGACTTCCTATGGGAATCAGACGGGAATGGGACGAACCGGCATGGGCATGAACCAGAGCCTTTCAATGCAATCTCCCGTCGTGCCTGCATACAATCCCTTTCCGCCGCAACAAAACTCCGGTTACGTGATTCAAAATTCGCAGCTTCCCCCGGCGCAACCTTACAGCCCGAATCAAGCGCAGGCGAACGGACTGCCATGGCAGTGGAATGCCCAACCTCAAAATGCGAATTCGCCCTCACTGCCTGCCATGCCTTCCTTAATGCCGAACCCTTCAAATGCGTTGGGAGGAGTGGCGTTGCCTCCCGCCTACCGGCAACCCGCGACTCCCATCTTCGTCCTTTCTGCCGGAGGAAAAACTCTGCTCTGGACGCTCTTTCTTGCGGTGGCGATAGGAGCCGGAGTTGCGTTCGGAGTGATCGCCTTTCAGAGAAATTTCAATGATTACGAACAAAAGGCTTCTCATCAACAGATTTTGAATCACAATCAAATAGGATTCGATGCGCTCACGAAAGGCGATTTCGCCAATGCGGAGAAAGAGTTCAATCTTGCGCTCGTCCTGAAACCGGGCTATGCGGACAGACTGGTGATTCTAAAAAATCTAAGTATCGTTTTAGTCGATTTGGGGAGGGCGGAGGTCAAAAATGGAGATCGCAAAAAGGCGATAGCCCTTTATCGTCGTGCGGTGGAAGCGTCGTCTGAAAACGCGGTTGCGCATACCGAACTTGCAGAACAACTCGCGTTGGATGGAGATGTCTCAGGAGCAAAGCAGGAAAGAGAGGCGCTCAGCGCTGAAAACCCCGCATCGGCGTCGCAACCTCAAGGCGCTCTGCCTTCAGCTAACTCTTCTGGCGATTCAGCGCCCTATGTGGATCCGAACGCGACCCTCGCTCGCAATGAAGCGAAAGCGAACGCTCTGCTGATTGAGGGCGACGCACTGTATAAAAACGGGCAGGGAGACGTCGAAGCAGCCAAATCCAAATGGAATGAAGCCCTGGAACTCTGTGCAGGAACGCCTCTGCACAATACCCTGTTGCAAAAAATCAATCAGGCGACGCAAAATCCAAATCCCGGAAGGGATTCGGGAAGCGAGAATTAAAGAAACTTTCTCAGCAAGAACCGTCAACTTTTAAGGAGGACAAATACAAGGATGAATATGATTAAAGATGAAGCGACGATTGAGCTTGTAGTCGAACTGCAGAGAGAGGGGACTCTCGAGGCTGCAAACCGGCTGCAGGTCATTTCAGATACCGCAACTGATAAAACGCTTTTGAAGGCGGCAAAGAAGGCTCTCTATCTCTTGAGCCAAAAGAAGATTCTCCCCTCGATTCCGAAGACGAAGTCCGCACCTGCCGTGAAAATTCAAATTCCGTTTCGCTCTTTTATGTCTAATACTGGCGGCAACGGAAGCTATTCTCTCATTTTTGAAACTCATGGTCCCTATTTAGGGAGCGTGATCATGTTTCTCGTTCTGGGAAACGATGTCGAAGGAGTCAAGGATTACCACGAACAAGAAGTCGGCAGACGCTCTTCCGCGGATCGAGTGCAAGAGTTTGAAAGTCGTTATGGAGGAGGCGTCACAATTTGCGAGGTTCCCTTCGAAATCGCCTTCGCTCGTCTGAAACAGTCGTATGCGATCAACCTCAACGAAGAGATTTCAACTGACTCCAGGTTTCCGATTTTTTACAAAAGTCTAGGCGATCCTGAGGTCGGATTTTCGGTTCATCCCGTTTACGCTTTGCCGAAAAACGCCGAAGACGCTTTGAGTGAAACGGAAGTCGCTTCCCCGCAACGTTTTTTCAGGTCAATCTATTTTGATGAGTGGAGAGTCACTGACTACGAAGCTGAATTCTTCAAGTCGGAATGGGAAATATTGGCGGAGAAATTCCATAGATTGTCGGAAAAGAACAGGCTGAAAAAAAGAGAAGCTTTGATATCGGAAGCGGCGGAATCCGTATTTGACGCCACTCTTCGCGACATCTATATTCGCAGGCTCGAAAATGACGCCTTTCTTTTCAAATTAAAAGGAATCCATGAGGAGGCCGAGATGGCGCTCCATCATGCAGGAGAGTTGAAGAAAGACACGCCCGCCTGCGAAATTCCTTTCGTGCACGAGATATTTAGCCGCACATTTGAACCGCATGGCTATTTAATCGGGCGACATCCATCGCATGACGGAATGAGAGTTCTTCATTTAGGCTCAAATTCAGTCTTGGAATATATTCGGGAGTAGTATTTGCAAAAGCTTGACAGCGTCATAAAACGGATATCGCTCGGCGAAAACAGAACCTATGATCTCGAAACCACCACGCATGAAGCCTCTTTCAAAGGTTTGCCGGAGGGACTAAAGGGCGCTACTTTCGTACACCTCAGCGATTTTCATTGCGGCTTCGCGAGCCTGGAAGCGGTGTATGAGGAGGTTTTGAGGCAGACGAACGCATTGCAACCGGACTACATCTTCTTTACTGGTGATTACATAGATAAACGTCACGGCACTTCCGAATATCCCATCGTGGAACTGCTTTCTCGGTTCAAGGCGAAACGCGGAGTGTTCGGCTCGTTCGGAAACCACGATCAACGACGCGGCGTAGTCGAGACTCGCCGCTACCTCGAAAAATCCGGCATTCGAGTTCTCTGCAATGAAAGCGTACAGTTGGAGTCCGGTTTGCGGGTCGCAGGAGTGGACGATCTTGGCGAAGGCAAGCCTGATCTCGCCGCCGCATTCAAGAACCTGCCGGAAGACAAGACGAGCCTCGTTCTATCCCACAACCCGCGCCTGATTGAAAAGGCGGAGGGGCGAGACCTGCTTATTCTTTCTGGACACACGCACGGCGGACAGGTCGCCCCGAACCCTCTCACGGCGTTTCTCATCTGCTATCTTCATCATCATTGTTGGGAAGTCGGCGGATGGTATCGGAAAGACCTGACTCGCCTTTACGTCAATCGCGGGACGGGAATGACCGGAAAACCCTACCGCATCAACTGCCCGGCGGAGATCGGGGCGTTTCAATTCGTCAAAGAGGGCGAGGAAAAGTCAAGCGCTTCCAATGTCTTCGCAAACGCACGCGAACTCGCCTCTCGATAACAAGATTCCTTCATTGAACTCTCATGAAACTTCCTCTCGATTCAAGTCTCCCGCTCGAAGGTCGCGTTCCTCTCAAACAGTTTGAGCTTTCAGTTTCAGGTCATCTCTGGAAGCTCTTCGCTGCGCCGAATCAAGACGAACTACTCACTATCGCAGAGGATTTCGAGTTGTTCCCCTTCGGATTGCTGCTCTGGGAATCATCGGTTGGACTTGCGACGCGCCTCGTCGAAAATCAATTTCTCGTTTCAGGAAAAAAGGTGTTGGAGATTGGCGCGGGAGTGGGGTTCGCGGGCATAGTCGCAAGAAAATTGGGAGCGAACGTCCGGCAGACGGATCATCTGCCGGACGCCCTCAAACTTGCGAAGTTCAATGCCGCGATAAACGAAGCTGAGGGGATCGAAACTTTCCTTGCGGATTGGCGAATTTGGTCTCACGCACCCAAATACGACGTTATTTTAGGGTCTGACGTGACCTATGATCGCGGAATGCACTTCCATCTTGAACAGATTTTCAAACGGAATCTCGCTCCCGGAGGACGTGTGATTCTCGCGGACCCCGGGCGTCCGCAATTCATCGACTTCGCCGACCAATTGGAGAAAAACGATTGGAAAATCACCTTGGAGTCCATCTCCGTCCCCCGTCTGGAACGTGAAGAGGGGTCGGAATACGTCAATGTAGACCTGCTATGCGCTACTCTAAGTGTGACGTAAATAAGCGAACTTCGCTACCCATTCGCAACTACCCCCTGTATTGGAAATCGAACAAGTTATTTCGCGACCTTGATAGGGCTTAACCAGAGAGTATTGTCGCCTTCAGCCGCGTCTAGAAACCCGGAAGCGTCTATAATAAGCAACTGAGTCACACTGTCCAAATCAAATTTCCCGTTGTCGTCTTTTGAGTCTTCCGAGACTTTTAAATCCGAAAAGGGGATATCGAACGAGGTTTTCAGCGAACCTCCCGGCAAATTCACTATCGCATTGTACTTCCCTCCGCTTTTCTCCTCAAATTGCACGATGAGCTTAAGCGGTTTCTCCGAGGCGGCGTCGAATTGGAGACGACCTGCGTGGACGAGGCATCCTTTAAGCAAAGCTTTCGAGATGCCCGCAGGTTTGCCTTTTTGTTGCCGATAACGCATCTGAAGGGCGGTTCCCTCGAGAGGTTTTCCGGAAGCGTTCTTCTCAAGTTGAATGTCGCCGATCATAGTCCATGCAATTTGTTTTCGATTGTACAGATCTATCGCCCCAATGCCATTTTTGATGTTGGAAGAGGAAGGCAAAAAAGCGTCGGAGACCGAGAAATCGTCGAGAAATAGGGTGTGCGAACCGGTTTTTACCGGAAAAATCGCCGATAAATTCTCCGCTTGAGCGAACAGTTGGCTGACGTCAAGGAGAGCGAAAGAGACCACATGATCCATGTCCAGAACCCCGTTCGGGTCTTTGGGGGCGTCTGCGCTCTGATCGACAACCAGGTCGCCAATCCCGACTTCGATCTGTTGCCAGACATCTTTGCGAACGGCGAACATGCCGGTATACCTGCCTCCATCTTGTTCCTGAAGAGACAGAGCGAGCGTCGTGGAGATGTCCGGTTTTACCCAGAATTTGAGGGAGTTCGCCTTCTCGATACTGCCCTCCGGAGTGGATAGCAAGAGTATTCCGAATCCCCCTTTGCTGACTTCATACTTGAATTTCAGCGCCCCTTTTCCCTCTTTAACCTCAAGCGGCTCGTGCGTAATAGAGACGGCAGCGCCGTTTCCAAACGTCGTCCAGGCTCCGATTCCCTCCTCAAACGTGGTTTGAATAATAGGCTTGTGATCTTTCACGACAGCTTCTTGCGCGAAAGCGCCCTGAATCGCCGTCAAGCCCAAAAATCCTATGCCGATCATTATTCGACTAACTTTCATCTTCAACTCCTTGTTGTCTTCCAACGATTTTTCCAATCCGATTCAATGGCGTTGCGCCCGCTGTCCTTCGGATGGGATACCAATACTCTTGCGGCAGTCTCGCGTCCGTTGTACCCTCAATCATATGACGGGCGCTGAAAGCGCCTTGGATCGCATCCGGGTAAACGGCATTGCGTCAAGTGCACTCGGACAAAAGATGCGATTGCGCCAAACGAGATTATTTTCGAATTTTGAAAAATTTATAAAAGGGGCGCTTGACTTCCTGGCTGCGCAACATAAGCGATAATTACTCTACGAGTCGGCAGGACACTCGGTGTCCTTTTTTTATTTCACGAAGTTCAGGGGAATTGACGGCGCACTCCGGTTCCGCGATGGGGCAACGCGTGTGGAAACGACAACCGGAAGGGATTGAGATGGGGCTAGGCGCGTCGCCCTCCAGGAGAGTGAACTCGCGATGCGCCGAGGGATCTGCGATAGGAATGGCGGCGAGCAGCGCTTTCGTGTAGGGGTGAAGGGGGTTCGTGAACACCTCGTCTGAGTCGCCTTCTTCGACAATCACTCCTAAATACATCACGGCGACGCGGTCGCAGATATGCCGAACGACTGAGAGATCATGCGCGATAAACAGATAGGAGAGTCCTCTTGTCGATTGCAACTCTTCCAATAGGTTCAGGATTTGCGCCCGAATTGAAAGGTCAAGGGCGGAAATCGGCTCATCTAGAATGATCAACTTGGGGTCAGTCGCGATGGCGCGGGCGATCCCGATTCGCTGACGCTGTCCGCCGGAAAACTCGTGGGGGTATCGCGATGCGAACTCAGCGTTCAACCCGACTGTTTCCAACAGTTCTCTGCTTTTTTTCCAGGCGGATTCCTTGTTTTGAACGAGATTATGTACCAACAACGGTTCAGCCACGATATCCCCGATCAACATTCGGGGGTTCAATGCGGCATAGGGGTCTTGAAACACGATCCCTATCTCTTTGCGGGTCTGTCTGAGAGCCTCCCCTTTTAAAGAGAGCAGATCGATTCCATCTAAGATTACGCTGCCGGAGGTCGGCTCTATGAGCCTGAGAATGGATCGTCCAGCGGTAGTTTTGCCGCAACCGCTCTCCCCGACTAGCCCGACGGTTTCTCCGGGGTAGATCGTCAAGTCTATCCCGTCCACGGCTCGAACGCTTTCGCGAATCGTCCTGAACCCCTGTTGTCGCGAAACGCCGAAGACTTTTTTCAGTCCTCTGACCTCAAGCAGGGGCTGCCCAGCGCTTTTCAATTGTATAGATTCCGTCTGAGTCATGATTGGAAAATTCTGCGGGAAACCTCACCCCAGCCTCTCTTTGTCGTTCGCTGCCCCTCACTAGGGCAACCTCCTCTAACCCCTTCTCCCGAAGCTTCGGGAGAAGGGCGAGAGAGCATCGTTAAGAATCTCTTTAGCGGAAGCTCTATAACTTTTTTTGCGCCCCTAAGCGATACCGCCTGCTCCCAAATTTAGGGGACAAAGATTTGAAGGCTGGAATTTTTATTCCGTGTTGAACGTTATCGCCGCTCTGAAAGAAGGATAAGCCGCCCGCTTGTCTTCCCCCCCCCAAAAAAGTTGGGCGGCGTATTGGCGTCGGGGGCGCAGTTCGCGCAAGACTCCCCAAGTTGGAGACGCAACGCCGCAAGATTAGCGGGCAAAAAGGAATTTCAGTACAGATGGCAACGCGCCTCTTGCCCTGCTTCGAACTTTGTGATTGCCGGCTCCGAGACATCGCAAACCCCTGAGATTCTCTGGGAGCATCTGGCAAAAAACGGGCATCCGGGAGGCAAGTTGGCGAGATCAGGCGGTTGTCCCGGAATGCTTGGAAGTCGGCGGCTCCTATTCGCTCCGATGTGCGGCAGCGAGGCGAGCAGACCTTGAGTGTAAGGATGCTTCGGCTCTTTGAAGAGTTGCGCCGCCGTTCCGCTCTCCACGATCTGTCCGGCATACATCACCAGAACCCGGTCGCAAACCTCCGCCACAACTCCGAGATCGTGAGTTATAAGCAGAATTCCCGTCTCCGTTTTCTCTTGCATTTCCGACATAAGCGCGAGAATCTGCGCCTGCACGGTGACGTCAAGGGCGGTAGTCGGCTCGTCGGCTATAAGCGCTTTCGGGTTGCATGCGAACGCCATCGCGATCATCACGCGTTGGCGTTGTCCGCCGGAAATCTCGTGCGGATACTGCTTGTATCGAATTTCGGGCGAAGGGATACGCACCGAGGTCAGGAGTTGAATCGCCTTCTCCTTCGCCTCGCTTCGAGACATCGACTTGTGGAGGAGCAGCGGCTCTGCGACCTGCGCGCCGATAGTCATCGTCGGATTCAGGCAAGAGAACGGGTCTTGAAAAACCATCGCCATCTCGCTGCCTCGAATTTTTCCGAACTCCTTCTCCGACATCCCGACGAGTTCAACCCCGCCCATTTTGATTGAGCCTGAAGTGATTTTTCCCGGCGGCGAGGGGATCAGCCCCATGATCGAGAGCGAGGTGACGCTC
>JAYVOT010000974.1:0-3456 GCA_043757795.1 Chthonomonadaceae bacterium
GTAGGTCGACCGTTCGATTTTGAAATCGATGGTATCCCCGGAAAGCAGGGAGGGCTAGTATGAAGGAAGAACTCGATAGCGCGCTGATCGTGGCAGGATACTATACGCTGCTCTTCACGGACATGGAAGGCTCTTCAGACTACGCAAGGAGTCTTGGGAAGTCGTTCGCGCCGGTGCATAACAGGCACCATGAGATTATTGACTCCTTCGCCGAAAAGCGGGGCGGGCATGTTCGTCAGATTCAGGGCGACAGCTTCTTCGTGTTCTTCCGGGACGCTCATGACGCCACGATGTTCGCAGTGGAAGCGATGCGCGCGCTGGAAGAGACGAATTGGACGGAACTCTGCCGGGAAGTTCCTCGATTGCGAGTGCGGATCGGAATGCACACCGGCTATCTGGAAAAGGCGCCTGAGAGAATCGCGGACAGAGACTTCATCGGGCATGTTGCAAACCTCACGCATCGAGTGATGGAGGCGGCGCACGGCGGTCAGATTCTCTGCAGTGAAGCGACGCATCGAGCGATCCTGGAACGGACGGGGAAGCCCGCTGATACGACTTTCGAAACGAAAGGGCACTTCAGATTGAAGGGAGTCGGGGCGACGGAACTCGTGCAGATCACTGCGGAAGGGCTGCAGGCGAAGTTCTCTCCTCCCACGCGGGCGAGGAGATTCGGCGACCCGCATCCGGACGATTTCCCTCAAGCCGAGCAAGAGTACCGAACCAGAGTACGCAATTCGCTCGACAAGATGGAGCTGTTCGGGGCGGACTTGGACAAGGAGGAGACCTACCCGCTCGAAACGGCGTACATTTCGCTACGCTTTCAGGACTCTCCCATCGATGTGGAGACGTTCTTCGACGGGCTAGAGCCGGGGGGCGCGCTCGTTCACATCGAGGGAGACGCCGGGAGCGGAAAATCTACGCTTTTGAAATGGCTGGCAGTCCGCGCAGCTTCGAGAGAGGGCGCCGACTTTCAACGTTGGAGGGAGCGCTTTTTCAGATGCAACAGGAGCGTTGACCTCGACACTGGCATGAGAGAGTTCAAAAGCGCCGACGAAGCCGAGATCGAGCGATTCGAGCAGTTGTGGCGCTTCCGGTTGCCCTTCTTCATTCGACTGCGCGACTTGGTCAATTCCAATACTAAGCTTACTCCCCTGCCGAAACTCCTTTCGGAGATGTCCGGCATCGATCAAACGCTGATTATCGAAAAATTAAAGGAGGGGAAATGCCTCCTGCTGATCGACGGTGCCGACGAGGTTCCGACGGGAATGCGGCAAGACCGATGGTCGGAGATCAAGACCGTCATCCAAAATTACGGAGAAAAAAACCTCGTCGTGGTCAGCAGCCGCCCGATGCCGGACGAGCTGGAGTGGCTGGAATCTTTCGGGGCGAAGCGGTGCAAGGTGGCGGACCTGACGGACCCGGACAAACTGGCGCTCATTGAAAGATGGCATTCGGCCATCGCCAAAAAGTTCGAAAACAGTCGCAACAAGTATCACGGGATGGACGCCAAAGGATTGAAGGAGCGCGGAGCGGCATTGATGAGGGAGCTTCCGCAGAACGAAGCCGCTCACGAACTCGCGAAAGTCCCCCTGCTCTGCGCGCTCATCTGCGCCCTCTACGCATCCCGGGAGAGTCGTCCCCAACTGCCGAAAACTCTGCCCGAATTATGCGAGCGCGCCTGTAGTATGCTTCTCGAAGCGAGGCACAAGGCATCCAACGTTGCCATCCCTGAGTTCGGGAAAATCTACAAAGAGCTCGACTACGCCCATAAGCGGCGAATCGTACAGAATCTTGCAGTCAGCATGTTGGATCGCGGCGTCTCCGAGCTGAGTTTCAGAAACGCCGCCGGAATCGTGCGAGATGAACTTGGCGAAGACCTGTGCCCGAAAGAGAGCGACAGCGAGAAGTTCATCAACAGCTTCGTCGTCCTCTCCGGAGTTCTGAGGTTCGGCAGCGGCGATTCGGTGGAGTTCCTGCACAACACGTTGAAGGAGCACCTCGCTGCCGAGCGCTACCTGCGCACCAAAACGGACGACAGGTTGCTCTACCATCCTGGCAGTCGGAATGTGTCGAATCTGTTGCTCTTCGTGGGAGGCGATCCCGATGAAAGCAACCGCCTGCTCGCGCTTCTGATGAAATCTACGAACTACACTCCCAAACAGCTAAGAGCGGCGAAATTGATGTTCCTGCGATGCTATCCTCTCTATTCCGGCAGGACGCCAGAGTTGAGGCTAATTTGGGACAACCTGAAATCAGAGTTCGTTCCTCCGAAAGACGAAGACGAAGCGATCGCAGTCGCGGCATACGGCGACTCCATCGTCCCGAAACTGAAATACAAACCCGGAAGGAGCGGGACTCGCGCGGCGGCGTGCATTCAAGCCCTTCGCCGCATAGATACCGCAGCTTCCTCGAAAGCGTTGGAGGAGTACTGCGAGAAGGAGACCCGGCATCTGGCGCTCGACGCCCTCACGCAGTTCCTGAACCCGCTGAAGGTCGCCTGGGTGCGATACGGAATCGTGGATGCAGAATTAGACTCTGATCACATCGAAGGCTACGAGAAAGAGTACAGAAGGCGCATTATTCAGGATCATCTTCTCGAATTTCTATCGGGTTTCCCTGCGAAATCGATCAAATCTCTCATCCTTTCGTATACGCAGGTCAGCAAGATCGAGGGGCTGGAGAACGCAACCCACCTCCAAACGCTTTATCTCTCCAACACGAATGTGAACAAGATCGAGGGGCTGGAGAACGCGACTCAGCTCCAAACGCTTCATCTCGCCAACACGCAAGTGAGCAAGATCGAAGGGCTTGAGAACGCAACTCAACTGCAATGGCTGTCCCTCGAAAACACGCAGGTGAGCAAGATCGAGGGGCTGGAGAACGCAACGCAGCTCCAAGAGCTGTACCTCAGCGACACGCAGGTGAGCAAGATCGAGGGGCTGGAGAGCGCAACTCAGCTCCAAGAGCTTAACCTCGAAGGCACGCAGGTGATTGAGAAGGAGAAAGATGCCTTTGCGAAGAGGACTGGATGCACAGTTTTTTAACCCAACTTGTTAACTCAGCTTTGCAAAGTCCGCTTGCGCGGACTGGATGGAGTAGGGAGTAGAGTGTCAGTGGGAGGTTGTAGGTAGCCGCGCCCCCGTCGCTTAGGCTCCGCCCCCAACTTTGGGGGGAAGAGAGGTGTCAGCGGGAGTCGTGTGTTCTTCCTATAGCGATGCTCTATCGGTCTTGCTGAGATCTTTCGGGAGGTGGTTCCTTTCACCCCAAGATTGGGGTCGGAGCCTAAGCGACGGGGGGCGCGCTTACGCGAGACTCCCGCTTTCATGCATTTCCGTCCGAAGGACGTTTGTTTGTATAGACAGGTGTTTTCAACCCCTGGAGCGCCGGGGGCGCGCTTACGCAACACTCTCTTTCCCCCAAAGTTGGGGGCGCGCCCTAGCGCGGGGGCGCAGTTGC
>JAYVOT010000975.1:0-3446 GCA_043757795.1 Chthonomonadaceae bacterium
GAGGCTTTTTTTGGGTAATTCAAAGCTCCAAACGAGCAATCTCCCTGTCAAAGCGAGAGCGGGACAGGGAGATTCGCGAACGCTATTTATTGCGGAATGTAGAAAGAGCGTTATCCAGGCAAATTCACCGCTTGAGCCTGCCTCCCCTTAGGAGTCTCCACCGACTCATAGCTGACTTCCTGCCCCTCTTGCAGAGTCTTGAATCCGTTCATAGTTATCACAGAGTAGT
Source organism: Chthonomonadaceae bacterium (assembly GCA_043757795.1). Classification (GTDB taxonomy): domain Bacteria; phylum Armatimonadota; class Chthonomonadetes; order Chthonomonadales; family Chthonomonadaceae; genus JAYVOT01. The sequence goes on from JAYVOT010000975.1 coordinate 230, forward strand.
GGACGAACACATCCACGCCGTCCTCAGCTTCGATGAATCCGAAGCCCTTTGCATCATTGAACCATTTAACTTTGCCTGTTGACATATGCTCTTCCTTGTTCCCTTACGACTTTTGGGAGAAAACGGGTGTTGCTATTGATCCTCATCAAAACTCCTGGGGCGGCTGAATTGCGGAATACCAGTGCATTCTTCCGCCTTAAGCGACGCAAAAGAGTTTTGACGCGTGATCAATTGCTATTAAGCAAAATTCATGCCGTTTCGTATCGTATTGAATAATAAATTCAAATAAATCGTATGATTACTGTAAAACAGGATGAATCGTATGGCAAATATTCCGAAAACCGCTGTTTTTCTTAAAAAAACAATCCCATTTTTCAATCTTAAAACGAACTGCACTTACGAAAAAGTCTCCTCAACTGTTTCGATGGACGAGGAGACATACAGAACGATTATTCGGTTTTTTCAGGCATGTGAAGAACGTAGCGAAGAAGTCCGAAGTCAAATTATCATACGGACGCGTAGTTCGCCGCAATATGGCGCACCTAGTGTTCCTGCTAAGCATTAACGCGAATAAAATCCGGCAATGTGATTATGTGGAATTGCAAAACTCCCGCCCGAAATTCCGTGCCCCATTTTCGTGACAATAAGCTTTTTGAGCTTCGCTTCTTATGAATCAGGCGGCTTCGGTAAATTCGCCGTCGCGTTGCGCTCTCATCTCCTTCAGCATCGAGTTCGCAGCGACGACGAAAGCGATCGCTGCCGGGGCGAGCAAAATGATCAAATTTATCGGCCAGAATCCGGGAATAGGTCCAAACCAGCAGAAATTCGCGAGCACCATCAGCCAGAATCCCCAGGCTGCTGATTTGCAGGCGTTTCGACCGTTCTTGCCCTTGCATTTCATTGAGATCGCGTTCATTGCGAAACCCGCCAGGATAGCTGCGATAGATAGGAAAATCGGATTTAAAAAGAGTCCCATTAGTCTCCACCCTTCCAAAAACCAGTCGGCTCCGCCGCTCCCGTAGAAGTTGCGAGTCAGCCGAAATTCGAAGTTGACGAAGAAAAAAAGCGATTCGATCACGCCGGATCTTTTCGCGGTTGCGAATCATCGTCATCTTATTCAGTATACGATAAAACTTCGGTTATGGTGTCACGAAGGTGTGAAAAAGTCGACACCTGCCCTGTGATGTGAGTCATGGCGCTGCGGATATCACATGTCCTATAATACTCTCGTGCCTGAAGCGCATTGAATCACAAGGGACTCAAGATGACCTGCTACTGCTCTATATTGAAATCCGTTCCTCTTTTCGCCGATTTGAACTCTGCGCAACTGACAAAAATTGCCCAGACGTGCAAAAGCTATGTCTATCCGAGCGAGACCGCCTTGTTTCATCCGCAAGATGTGGGAGGAAATCTCTATATCGTTGTAAGCGGTGGAGTTAAGATTTCCTCAGAAACGTCCGAAACTGATAGCATGGTCACTCTTGTCGCAGAGGGTGAGAGCTTTGGAGAGATGAGTCTCTTTACGCATAAAACTCAGACTTCGACAGCTGTGACAATAGCTGACGAGAACAAAATTCTGGTTCTAAATCAGAAAGATTTTCGCGAGGCGTTGGCGAAGAATCCCGACCTGACCGAACATCTATTGTTTGCATTCGCACACCGTTTGGAGAAACAATACGAGAGCAAAAGCGAGTTTGTCTCTCATTCCTCTCTTGCGAGAGTTGCCCGCCTTCTTCTTGCTAGATCGAACTCGGAAAACGGGGCGCTCGCTCCGACTCTCTCGCAAGAAGACATCGCTCAATATATCGGAGTTCGTCGCGAGACGGTGGCGCGCAACCTGGCGCGGCTTGAACAGAGCGAGTGCCTGAGCCGAAATCGCGGCCGGCTCGTCGTACTAGACCGAGCGCGATTATGGAAGGTGGCGAAAAGCGCCTGATCGGGTATAGTGAATTCATCTTTTTCAAGGAGAGCGAGATGAATGAATTGAACTATTGGGAGAACCGAATCGCTTCTGAGGCGCAAATTCAGGAGTGGGTGGAACAATTTCACCGGGAGGGATTTCTATTTATCGAGAACGTCCTGACCCCGGACACTGTGGCGAAACTCAAAGCTGATTTGGAGGACGCCCTAAAAGACGATGCCTACAATGGAGTGGACATCATCGAATTGAAGACCCGAATGTTTGAGCGAAGCGCAGCGAACTTAGCTCTGTTCAGCGTGGAACCGATCGTGACGTTCGCAGAGTCGCTCATCGGGTCTTCAACCCATGTCATTCACAACAATTCGTTTCGTACGCCGCTAGGAAAAGGGATCACGACCTGGCATCAGGATGATCCGCCCCACTTTCTAGTGACGCATGGAGAACCCCCTACGAACGTGCGACTTCCGGTCCTTCTCTTTACTGCCAACTACTATCTGACGGACGTTCCCACTCCCGCGCATGGTCCCACTCAAGTCATTCCCGGCTCGCACCTCTTCGGGGCCGTCTCGCCGACTTCGATGACGGGAACCAGGTGGGAGGAAAAAATCGTCTCCTGTTGCGGACAGGCGGGGGGCGTGGTGATGTTCAACAACCAAGTTTGGCATCGGGGCGGTCCGAACGAGAGCGATCAAGTTCGATCAATGACTCAAGTCTCCTATGCGCGTCGCCTTGTCGGACATAAATACTACCCCTTCATGAACTATCAAATGCCCGCCCACTGTTACGAAAACGCTAGCCCCCGCCTGAAGCGACTGCTCGGCTTCCTGCCTTCGGGAGCTTACGGGTAAGACTATGAGCCATTGGGGCTGAGAATTTAGGCTTCCCCGAACAAAACTCTCTCGCCGGCTCTCCCCGCCCAGTGCGGAACTCCGGGAAACTTCGCTTCGAGATATCGAGTGAACTTTGCAGGATTCTCCTGATTTCCGAGGAACATATCGTAGTGAGCGGGGACTGCGAGTCCCGGGCGCAACTCTCCGCACAACTCCACAGCCTCCTGAAAGGTGAAATTTCCGAGACATCCGCTCAAAAATCTTTCAGCGTCTCGCCCATTTATCGGCAGAAAGAGAGCGTCAAATCGCTGCCACGCTTTGAGATAACTTAGAAGCCCGTCATACATGATCGTATCGCCGGAATGGTAAAAGACGACTCCTCCGACCTCGACGACGTATCCGAGATAAGGGAAGCCCAGAGTAGGATGTTCGTCGAAGGACTCATGCTTGCTTTTGATCGCAGAGA
>JAYVOT010000976.1:0-3438 GCA_043757795.1 Chthonomonadaceae bacterium
ACGGTTTTACGCGTTTTGAGTTTGTTCTTTTTTACTTTTTGCATGATTTCCTGTCCAACGTTTTTATGGATACCGAACTGTCGACGATAGACAGCAAGAAGAAGCCAAGACAGCGAGTCCGGCTTCCAATTCTATAAGGAGCGGCGGAAAGATCAGGCTTTCGGGCCTAAAATCATCGTGAGCATTTTGCCTTCGATGGACGGCGGCTTCTCAATTATGGCATGTTCCGTGACCGCTTCGATCATTTTGTCCATCAAGCGTCTTCCGATCTCCGGGTGGGTGATCTCTCTCGCTTTGAACTGAATCGTCACTTTCACTTTATCGCCGTCTTTAAGGAAGTCGAGTGTGTGTCTCACGCGCACTTGAAAATCATGTTCTGCGGTCACAGGGCGCATCTTGATGCCCTTCAGCTCCTGTTGGCGCTGTTTCTTATGCTGTTCCCGCTCTTTTTTGCCTTGCTCATACTTGTATTTGCCGTAATCCATGATCCGGCACACAGGCGGTTGGGCAGTGGGCGCGACTTCGATGAGATCGAGTCCCTTTTCTGTCGAAATGTTGAGGGCGTCTCTCACGCTCGTCACTCCGAGGGCTTGGCCTTCATCGTCGATGACGCGCACATCTCGAAGCCTCTGCTCGCGAGGCCCTCTTAAAAGCTGTTCGTTTACGCGAAAATCCTTGTTAATATCGCACCCCTCCGGCAACTGTAAACGGGACACGACCTATTCGTGTGCGCACTCAATTTTCATTAAGCTAATGTCGCCAGACAAAAGGTATTCTACCAGACTTTAAGCCTGCTGTCAATATTGAAGTCTAGTTTTTCTGGTATGATTTAGGGAAATAAGGAGTCAACTAGGTTCACTTGAAGAAACATGGCGACTCAAAAGGAGAATTGGAACATGGACTTGACGGAAACGGTGATTGGAACACAGGAAATCTATAAAGGCAAAGTGGTTCATCTGAGGGTGGATACTGTGCGACAACCGGACGGAAGAGAGGCGAAACGGGAAGTGGTGGCGCATCGCGGTGCGACGTGCATCGTCCCGATTACTCAGGAAGGCAATATCCTCTTCGTGACTCAGTTTCGCCTGCCCGCAGGAAAGACGCTTGTGGAACTCCCTGCAGGAACGCTTGAAATCGGCGAAGACCCTGCGGATTCCGCCGCTCGCGAACTTGAAGAGGAAACCGGTTTCAAGGCGGGAAAACTGGAATATCTTTTCAATATGTACATGGCGCCAGGCTATTCCAGCGAGTTGATCTACGCCTACCTAGCAACAGATTTGCAACTGGGACAGACGAATCCCGACGAGGGCGAAAATATTGAGTTGACCTCCATTTCGATTGAAACAGTGGAAATGATGTTGCTTTCCGGCGGTTTTCAAGACGCAAAAACGATCGCAACCCTGAGTGTCGCGCTAAGGACGCTCAAGAGATGAGGCGAAACCCGTTTCGTTCCATTCGTCCCGAAGACCTCAGCAAACCTTTCTTGCTCTGTCTATTCGCTTTCCACTGCGCGACAGCGATAGCGGCTCCGCCGAAAAAAAGTTCGACCCTCAATGGAACGGTCACGATTTTTGCGGATAAGCCTGTCAACCAGTTCAGACCGGATAGAACTTTTGGCGCAGGAGTAGACGGCATGGAAAAGGGGGACATTGCCAGAGTCTATACGAAAAAAAATATTGCCGCCATGCTCTCCGCCGGGTTTAAACCTCTTGCCTATCGCCTGAGAACGGAGTTGGGAGTGGAGGCATGGCATTGGAACGCGAAAGGCAAGTGGAGCGATCCCGCGAAGCGGCAAGGCTATTGGACTTCGGACGACAAGCCCGGCGCATTGAACGATGTCAGCAATGGATACGCCTTGCCCCGCCGCGGAAGCTCCTCCGATCAGGCGAACAACAAAGGTTATTCACGGCTTGATGACGGCGACAGGACTTCCTACTGGAAAAGCAATCCCTATCTCGATGCGACCTACACGCATGAGGACAATAGAAATCACCCGCAGTGGGCGATTATCGACTTCGGCGAGAGAGTTTCTGTCGACGCTATTCGAATTCTATGGGGCGAACCTTTTGCAACCGAGTATCGCGTGGAGTTTTGGGAGGGCGAAGATCCTAAAGAGGCGGACGACATCCCGTATGGCGCGTGGAAGGCTTTCCCCAACGGCATCGAAACAGCGGGCAAAGGAGGCGATGAGTTTCGCAAACTCGCCCCGGAGAAGATTTCAGCTCGCCTCATAAGAATATTCATGACGCGATCTTCCGGGATTTCCCACAACACTTCCTCGGATGTGCGTGATCGTTTGGGTTATGCGATTCGGGAGGTCTCGTGCGGAGTTTCCGCCACGGACGGTAAGATGAAAGATTGGGTGAAGCACAGTCCCGACGCTCCAAAGCAAACGAGGATCGTCGTCTCATCCACAGACCCCTGGCATCAGGCGAAAGATCGAGATGAGAACGTCGAGCAGCCCGGCTTCGACCGAATTTTTCGATCAGGTCTGACGAATGGACAACCAGTGCTGACGCCCGTGGGACTGTTGTACGACACTCCTGAGAATGCGGTTGCGGAGGTCCGCTGGCTGAAAGCGCGAGGTTTCCCGGTAACTCAAATCGAGCTGGGGGAGGAGCCGGACGGGCAGTACGTCGCTCCGGAAGATTATGGCGCTCTCTACATTCAATGGGCGGACGCCCTTCGCAAAGTCGATTCGAAGTTGACATTCGGGGGGCCGGGATTTCAAACGGCGACGGACGGATGGATCGCATGGCCTGATGCCACTGGAGAGAAACGTTGGATGTTCCGCTTTCTGAGCTACCTGAAATCGCGCGACCATTTGAAAGACTTCAATTTCTTCTCATTCGAGTGGTATCCCTTCGACGACGTGACATCGGACCCGGCTTTGAACCTGCAACAACATCCTGCGATTCTCTCTAAACTCTGGCAAGGGCTTAAAGACGAGGGCGTCCCGACGCAAATTCCCTGGATCATTTCGGAGTACGGCTATTCCGCCTTTGCCGGACAACCGGAGGTGGAGTTGCCGGGCGCAATTCTGAACTTCGACATCGTCGGACAGTTCTTGACGCTCGGAGGGAGCGTCGCCTATCTGTACGGCTATGAACCCAACGTTCCGATTCGAGAGATCCCTGACAGCGACTCCTGGGGAAACCTGATGCTGTTTCTTTCTGACGATGATCGCCGCATTCGAGCGCCGTTGCCTACTTTCTATGCCGCGAAACTGCTGACCTCGGAGTGGGCGCAACCGGGAAATGGGTTGCACAAAGTCTTTCGAGCTGAATGCGATATCAAAAGCGCAACAGGAGATCCTCTCGTCTCCGCTTACGCCCTCTTGCGCCCGAATGGGGTGAGTAGTTGGTCGCTGGCGTTGCTGAACAAAGACCCGCTTCATGCAGTTGCGACGAGCGTGCGAACCGTGGGCGTCGGCGCAAA
>JAYVOT010000977.1:0-3429 GCA_043757795.1 Chthonomonadaceae bacterium
GTCTATTCCTCTTGGAGAAACCCCAAAATCGAGAAAATAAAGCCCAGCGCGGGCTTCTGGGGAATCGTCCCAGATCATGCCGGAGGTATCGACTCCCCAACGCCTGATCTCATTTTCAATACGTCTGCCGAGCGGGTTGTTCGGGAGCTTGGACCACCAGTTGATCTTCAACCCCAATCTCGCCAACCCGACCGCCGTGTTCGATTCGGAGCCGCCGATTCTCAAATCGAGCGAGTCCGTCTCTTCCAACCTGCTGAAACCTGGCGCACTCAGGCGGAGCATGGTCTCTCCAAAGGTAACGACATCAAACTGCTTCTGATTATTTCCTGTCAACCTATCTCCTTAACCTCATTCAATTCGGATGGACTTCAGTCCAACGTCTCACTTAACCCAACCTCCCCTTCAAACTTCGAGAATCGATTTCAAAACCTCTTCAGCATGACCTTCCACTTTCACTTTTTGGAAGATATGGCTCAGCGTGCCGTCAGGGGCGACAACAAAGGTCGTTCTGTCGATCCCCATATATTTCTTGCCATACATGCTCTTTTCGATCCAGACTCCATAGGCATTAGCGACTTCCTGCTCTGTATCTGCAAGAAGCGGCATCGCAAGATCGAACTTCTTCGCGAATTTGTCCTGCTTCGCAGGCGCATCCGGGCTGAGTCCCAACTGCACGATATTTGCGTCTGCAAACTTGGAACCGTTGTCTCGAAAGTTGCACGCTTCCACCGTGCAACCTGGGGTATCCGCTTTGGGATACCAGAACATCACGACCGTTTTGCCGCGAAACGCCGAGAGCGTGACGCTATTCCCGTTCTGATCGAGCAGGGTAAAATCCGGCGCAACATCGCCTACTTGCAACATGTTAAAACTCCTCAAAAATTTTATTTGACCCTCGTAGCGCCTTGGGATGCGTTGGTCACATAGATAGCGCAGTTCATTCCTACGGACTGTTTGTAGATGGCGGGAACTTGCGCTTGAAACGCCTCAACCGCAGAATCAGTCACTAAACTGACCGTGCAACCGCCGAATCCGGCGCCGGTCATTCTAGAGCCATAGACTCCGGGAATTGAGCGTGCAATTTCCGTCATCGCGTCCAACTCTTTGCAACTCACCTGATAATCGTCTCTCAAGCTGTCGTGGGAAGCGTTCATAAGTGCGCCGAATCGCTCGATGTCGCCCGATTTCAGCGCTAGTACGCTCTCCAGAGTGCGTGCATCTTCCGTGATGACGTGCTTCGCTCTCTTTCGAGTGATCTCCGGCAACGTGTGCTTAAAGGCTTCAAAATCCGCAAGCGTCACGTCTCTCAACGCTTTGATTCCCGGCAAGTTCTCGCTGAGCAAAGCTACTGCTCGCTCGCATTCGGCTCGCCTCGTATTGTACTCGGAATCGACTAGACCGCGCTTCTTATTGGTATCCGCGATGACAATGGAGACGCCGGAGGTCGGCAAAGGGACCGCCTCGAAAGTCAGGGAGCGCGTGTCAATAAGTAAAGCGTGATTTTCGCGCCCTAACGATGAGATGAACTGATCCATAATGCCGACGTTCACGCCCACGAATTCCCGTTCGGCGCGCTGCGCCATCAATGCAAGTTTTACAGGGTCTATCTCAATTCCCGCCGCCGTCGCGAAAGCGAGACCGGAGGCGACAAGAAGCGCCGCGGAGGAGGAAAGTCCGGCTCCAAGAGGCACGTTTCCCATTGTCACAAGGTTCATTCCTACAACGGGCAGACCTTCTTTTTGAAAGATTTGCGCCATAGCGCGTGGGTAATTGCTCCACTTTTCCCGGTTTTCTTCCGCATGAACGATCTCCCTCAGACTGAAAGTAGAGCTTTGATTGAAGTTCAAAGCATAGACTCGCACTTGTTGATCGTTTCGCACGGTTCCGGCGATTACCATGTCTCTATCTATCGCGGCAGGAAAAACGAACCCGTCGTTGTAGTCGGTGTGTTCTCCGATAAGATTGACTCGACCGGGGGCGCGAACGACGAAATCCGGCATCTGTCCGTATAGCTCAGCGAATCGATTCTCTATTTCATTTAGTCTCGATGCTTTGATCGAAGTTGTCATTCTTGCAATTCCCATTCCGAAATTAGTTTGCTCTTTATTTCTCAATAGAGGGCTGGGAATCCTTCTAAAAGAACACCGATCTAAATGCGTCTTCGACAATTTCGTCGGTCTGCGCCATCAAATTGAAGACGATCGCCTCTCTATATCGCAATTGCACGATAGAAGTCACTGCCGCCGACGCCCCTCCTTCCGACATCATAGCAAGACGAGCGTGCCGAACAGCGTAGTCTCCGATCTCGGCCCGTATTCGTCTTCCTTCTTCCGGATCAACCCCATGCAGAAACGCCTCTCGAACGCAGTCCAATAGAAAATTCGTCCTGTTTTCCGCCGCTATTTTCGCGGATTGTGAAAGTTCTTCGCTCCGGGAGATCAGTTGCATGCAAGAGCGAATGTTGCCCACAAGAAGCGGCACTTGAGAAATAACGCTTGCTGCGTCCCCCGCTTTCATCGATCCTCCGGGTTTGACGCTGAGAATGGCTCTCTTCGGAACCTCTATTCCTCTCACTTCCACGCGCACAGTCTGAGTTCCTGAACAGGCAATCAGCGCCATCTCTTCGTAGGGTTGAAAGCTGTAATTGAATACTGCCGGGATGAGCGCTAATATCTCTTGCAACTCTTCGTCCCTATAACCGAAAACAGTCTTTGTGAAGATTCTGGAACCGGTGAACCAGGGAATCTGTCCCCAGACTGTTCCTTTTATTCTTTTCAGTGAAGGTCTGTCCGGGTTTCGCAAATGTCCGAATGAGACCCCCATTTTAGGGTGCGATTTTGTTTTTCCCATTCGCCCGGAGGTCATCATGTTCGCCACGAACTGTTGCAGTGCGAGAAAGGCGAAGGCTCCGCTCGCCTCGCTCAAAATCGCTAGCGCCTCGCAAAAATCGTCCCTTGCGAAAAGGCGATTCGCGGAACCTCCAACGTGCAACTCTCGTGAAACGAACTCTTCGTACCACTTGACACACAGAGAGCTTGTTCCATCCATTTCGATGCAAATCGGTCGAATTTCGCAGGCAAACTCTCTCAAACGGGTAAAATACGTATCGGACATTCATTTTACATTTTACATTCTGTTTTTGTCCGAACTATGGTACTCATGATTTTGAGATTGGCATGATTCCAACCAACAATCGTATTCCCACTTGAAGTCACGTAAAGGCTTTGTCCGAGCCATGACAACCATGATCAAATGATAGGCATGATTCTAATCAACAATCGTATTCGCTCATTGAATCATGTAAATCCAATAATCATGGGCATCATGGTTCAGCACTACCCCCCGCGAAGCGAGTTCACTTTCAAAGTAACTCTTGTATTGGCGGCTAGTTTGGCTTTCGGTTTAGGCTGAAAGCCAGTATATTTACGG
>JAYVOT010000978.1:0-3427 GCA_043757795.1 Chthonomonadaceae bacterium
AAAGTACCTGTAAATCAAACGAAAGGCGTCCTCCGGACGCGAGATAGACGAAGTCGGGATTGCCGCAGAGAGAGCCGGGTAATTTGTTGCCCGGCTCTCTCGCAATTTGGCTACCCCTTTTTGTCCGTCATGCAAGAATGTTGCGCACTGCTCTCCTGATAGAGTATGCTTGCGCGTTTGCGGCAAAGCCGCTTCAGAACGGACTGCGCCCAGTGTCCTTCAGGGCTTCTCAAACGGCGGTAACGACGGACGGGCCTTCGATCTATACTAACGCTTCCGCCGAATTCCGTAGCACATAATATTTCTAATTCTTTAAGTCCTTAATCAAAATACTATTTCGGAGTCATGCATGAGTTACGCCTCCAGTGTTGAATTCTGAATTACGCATCGTGCCCATGCGCGTGATCGGCTGAATCGTAGTGAAGGGCGATGAGGTCGGCGCCGAAATCACCGGCGAAGTCGCGCCAGACGGCGTGAATGTGGTTTGCGTTGTTCTGCGTGTTGTCATACTCCACGAGGAAAGTCGCGCCCTGAATGCGGTAGTAGTGGGGCTGTCCGCGCTCTAATCCGCCCATCCAGGCGAATTTCACTGGATCGAGACCGGTTTTTCGCACTGCCTCGATTCGCTTTTTTGAAATATCCAACGACTGAACATTCGCGTACTCCATCAAAAGCGATATGAATAGACCCTGTTGTTCTTTGCTGAGTTTGGAGTAGGAAATCCCTTTGTCTTCCTGAATAGAGGCTTTGCGCGACGCCGCAGTAAGGACGTCCCCCGGCGCAGTCTCGCTCAAGATCGCCTCTTTTCGCTGTTCCGCAGTCAGCGACTTCACAAGCGCCCTGCCCAGATCCTCTTCGGCAGCCAAGACGCGCGTTCCTTTTTTGAGTCCTTCGCGCACCTCGGCGGGGTTCGTGCCGAGAAATTGGGGACTGCTCGCCATGACTTTGCCGTCTCGAATCGTCCATTGCAAAGAGACATGATGCCCTTCAAAGCGCCATCCCCAGGTTCCCTTTGCGGCGGGTTCGCCGAAGATCGTGAGATGATATTTCTCCGGGTCGCGAGTCGGATTGTTGTTCTCCATCGTGTGCAAAACGGTTTCGAGTTGTCGGATCGCCTCCACCTTAGCGTATCCCGCTTTGCTAAGTCCGGCTAGAACCAGTGTTTTTGCAACAGTTTGCTGTTCGGCGCTCAACTCTTTCCACGAGACGCCTTTGCGCTCTTTCGGGATGTAGTGCCAGTTCATTCGTTCATCGGAGTTGAATGGGAAGACGGCTTTTGCCTTCAACTCCGGATTGAGCGAAGAGAGAAAATCGAGGGCGCATCGAAACATGGCAGGCTCCTTCGCCTTAGCGAGTGACTTATTCGTGAGTGCGACGGTGGCTGCGACTGCGCTTCCGACGATCAATTTACGGCGAGTGAACATGATTGGACTCCTGCGTCTCCATCGAGACTAATTGGCTGACAACGGTAATGATGAGTAAGTTACGTTCTATCCTTGCGTTTTCCTTCGTTTTGCCCTGTTAAGAAGTAAGAATCTCTATTTTGCGCGCTATCTTCAATGAAGCGATCTTCCAAAAGCCGACGCGTCATGTTGAGAAATCATGTTCGACTATGCTTCCGAATTTTCTTGTCTTGTTCGTAGTTGCGTCAAATTTTCAACGTTGCAAATATTTATCTGCAAAGTTTCCTGTTCCAGGCGCCGCTCATTTTCTATGTATCACTCATGTTACGCACTCCGTAGGACGAAATGTCCGGGTATTGAAACGAAAACACACGGTTCGTGAGATTCAGGGTTTGGGCTGTCGGGGTTTGGAAGCGCTCTGCGCTTAGCCACGTGTTGAAATGAAAACACCCTGCACAAAAATGGGCGTCCTGCGTACACGAGATTCCGGGGTCTCAAAAACCAATCTATTTGCGTCAAGTTTGAAGGTCCGGCATAGCTGTGTCCAAAAAACGCTTTCGCCGATGGCGTATTTGCAAAGCGGCTCTGCCCGTCGTGACGATTCGCAACTCTCTTACTCCCCCTTCTCCCGCAGCGTGGGAGAAGGGGGTCGGGGGGGATGAGGGCTTCCCGCCGAAGGCGCTATAGCGAAAAAGCTCTGTCCGTCGTGACGCCTTCGGCGTTTCTCACGTCCGGAGAACTCCCATTCATTTGCCGGGTGTATTCAACGCACGAATTTGTTGGTTGCGTAACATGAATGAATCAAAGGGAACTAACCTAGAGCAGAGTACAATCGTAGTTTATCAATAATAATTGATAAAATGAGTATTTTGGAAATTCTGAAGCGACTAGATTCGTCTTTTTCGGGCTTGAGAAGTTGGCGAACAGAAGAATAGTTGCGTTTCCGTAGTCGTAGAATGCATTAAGTATGGCTTTTGATCGCTCGTTTAAACTCAAAAAACACTCAAATTCATAAGCAATTATTGCAAATTAAACCGATTATCCTCGAGTATGAATGTTTCTTGTCGTTTTACAGGAGCATTTTTACCTAATGAGAGAGCAGTTCATGTTGGAGAGTCTATTTTTCTTAAATATTTGAGATTAGCGCTGAAATGAGTACGTCATATAGCTGTTTTTGTCACGTTTTATGCATTAACGAAGTCTATGGACAAAAGAGTTTACACTCTGTAATAACAGAGTAGTTAATTCTGATGAATCGCCAATTGCAGTAAGACAATAAGAGGAGCCTCTTTCGAGCCATGACGGGTTGTAAAGTTGGCATACCAAGAGGAAGGTTTTTTCAATTATGACGAGTCGTTTTCAAAACAGCATGTATGTTATTTCACTCATGGCGTTTGCCATGCCGGCTTCACATGCAGCCAACTTATTCACAAATGCCGGATTTGAATCTCCTGCATTGGGACCGGGCTGAGTCAATGCTTACACTAATGGAGGCAACATCGGCTGGTGGTCTGTCGTGGGGACTCAAGTACTCCTTATTCGCAACGACTACTCGGAAACTGCGAATGGAATCAGCGCTTTCAATACGCAAGAAGGGTTGAACGCGGTTGACCTCACAGGCGCAGCAAATCAAGGAATCACAAGCGGCGTGCAACAGTCGGTTGCGACGACGATCGGACAGACTTATACGCTTTCGTTCTTTGTCGGACGCGGGGACGACAATCGAAATCCGGGAAACTACTACACGACTCCCTCCACTGTTGATTTAAGTCTGGACGGCGGCCCGAGAGTTAGTTATACGAACTCGCTTGTCTCTCCCGGAGCCATCAATTGGAGGCAGTTCTCCACTTCGTTCGTCGCGACTCAATCCAGCACATTGGTCTCTTTCTACAACAAAACTACGACCAACAACTACGCAGGATTAGACGCCCTCTCGCTCACTGCGACCCCTGAACCCGGCGCTGTCTCCCTCCTTGCAGGGTTGGCAATTACGGGCGTCGGGTTCACGATGCGTCGTTCGCGAA
>JAYVOT010000979.1:0-3413 GCA_043757795.1 Chthonomonadaceae bacterium
TGCAAAAGATCCTGGCAGGCTTCTATCGCGTCGTGAATGTTGAAGCCCGGAATGCTGCGCGCCGACCCCTTGCGCTCGCCCGTCGCCTCATTGATGGAAATCGCGATTGCAGGGCGATTGTAACGTTCTTTCAGCCGCCCCGCCACTAGCCCGACGATCCCCCCGGTCCAATTCACGCCGCTCACGACCAGACAGCGCACGTCCGCCATGTCTTGTTGCGCCGCCTTTGCGATCGCCTCCTCCACAAGCCGATCCATCTCCTCGCGGCGCGTGATGTTCAGTTCCTCTAGCCGTCGCGCCAGTCGATCCCCCTCCTCCTCGTCCTTCGTCAGTAGGACATCCAGCGCGACGCGCGCCTCGTCGATTCGTCCGGCGGAGTTCAGGCGAGGTCCGATCTGATAGCTGATCGCGCGGCTGTCGACCGCTTTTTCGTCGTAGCCGGCGTGATGCAGAATCGCCCGCAAACCCGGTTTCTTCGTCTCCTTCAATCGCTCAAGCCCGAAACGCGCGATGACTCGATTCTCTCCGGTGAGCGGCATCATGTCTGTGATCGTTCCTAACGCGACCAAATCCAGATAGCCCTGCCGATAGGCGGAGACCTTCTGCCCCAGACTCATCAACAACGCCTCACAAGTTTTGAAGGCGACTCCCACTCCGGCGAGGTCGCTATAAGGGTAGATCGAGTCCTTACGATGAGGGTTGACAACTGCGATCGCTTTAGGAAGCGAGCCGTCCGAGTGAGGCGTGTGGTGGTCCGTGATAATGACGTCGATGCCGCACGCGCGGGCGTGTTCGACCTCTGCAGTGCGCTGAATTCCGCAGTCCGTCGTGATGATGAGCTTGACGCCGCGCTGTTGCGCCTCCTCGATGATCGGAATCCGGATGTCATAGCCGTCCCGCTTTCGGTGGGGCACGAACACTTCCACATCCGCGCCGAGCGTCTTAAGGCAGCGAGTCCAGAGGGCGGCAGAGGTCACGCCGTCGCAGTCGTAGTCCCCGTGGACGAGGATTTTCTCCTTGTTGGCGAGCGCCGTTTTCAGGCGTTCGCAAGCAAGTTCGATGTCCGGCAGTAGCATTGGGTCGTGCAAGTCGTCCAGACTCGGGTTCAGGAAACGATGCGCCTCGTCCATCGTCGTGATTCCTCGTTGAACCAAAATTCGGGCGGCGAAAGGATGCAGATCAAACTCTTTTTGAAAAAGACCCTCGGCTTGCGGGTCGGAAGACAGCACGTTCCATTTTTTTGATGTGTGATGGCGTCGCATGATTTTTAAGTTCTTATCAGTTCTGTTGGATATTTGTTGAAGGCGAGTTCCGGGGGTTGAAATCCTTGCCCGGACGCTCCACGCCGCCCCAATTTTGGGGGTAAGAGATTGCTGTGCGAGAGATATTAGCAAACGATGCCATCTGTGAATATCGCAGATGTTCCAGAATCCGGTTCCCGGTTGGGATGGAGTCTGTGCAGGCGGACTTCTTAATTCCGGCGGCAGGCTTCAGTCCGGCCGAAGTCTGCAGTCCGTCAGTATACGTAGACCCTATTCCCTTCTTAAAACAGCTACGATTCGTGAAGCGGCGTTGCCGTCGCCATAGGGGTTTGCGGCACGAGACATTCGGGAGTGGAGTTCGGAGTTCGTCAGGAGAAGGCGGGACTCTTCGACGATGACATCCGAGTCCGTTCCGATCAGTTTTGCAGTACCCGCTTCTACCCCTTCAGGCCGCTCGGTCGTCTGCCTGAGGACGAGAATCGGAACTCCCAGCGTGGGAGCCTCCTCTTGGACTCCGCCGCTGTCCGTGAGAATGAGGGTTGATCGTTGCATGAGCTTCACAAAAGGGGCGTAGTCCGGCGGTTCGATGAGAGTGATTCGAGGTCTGTTCTGCAAGAGAGGGAGAAGAGTCTCTCGGACGACAGGGTTTTTGTGCAGAGCGACGACGATCTCAGTGTCCGGGAATTCTTCGGAAATTCTTGTGAGAGCCTTCCCGATATTCGCCATCGGCTCGCCCCAGTTCTCTCTTCGATGCGCGGTAACGAGAATTAAGCGATGATCTCCGTCGATGATCGCTCTGAGAATCGGGTCTTCGATCTCGACAGACTTGGAAGCGACGGAACTCAGGGCGTCTATGCTCGTATTGCCCGTAACGAAGATTCGAGCCGCCGGAATTCCCTCTTTGAGGAGGTTTTCTTGCGCCCAGTCGGTTGGCGCGAAGTGCCAGGATGCCAGTTCGCTCGCCAATTTGCGGTTCATCTCTTCCGGAAAAGGATCGTAGGCGTTGCCGGTGCGAAGCCCCGCCTCCACATGCCCGAACGGGACTTTGTGGTAGAAGGCGGCGAGACCCGCGACGAATGTGGTAGAGGTATCGCCCTGCGCAAGACAGATATCGGCGGGGTGCGACTTCAAATCGGCGTCTAGTCCTGTGAGGGATCGAACCGTGATGTCCGTGAGCGTCTGCCCGTGTTGCATAATGGCGAGGTCGTGATCCGGAGTGATCTCAAAGACGCGCAATACCTGATCAAGTTGTTCCCGGTGCTGACCGGTGACCACGACTCGCACCGCGAAACGATCGGGAAATCGACGCAACTCCTGCACGACAGGAGCCATCTTAACGGCGTCCGGGCGAGTGCCGAAGACGCAGAGCACGCGAATGAGTTTGGAGATTTCAGTCATAAAGTTGTTGGCAACATTTCCAGAGAATCAGTTTCAGAGAACCGTGAAATAAGCAATGCAATTCGGGATGAACCGCATTTTATCGCATATTTCGCTTATTTCGCGGTTCCGTCTTCCCATATTCGCATTCCGCGTTTTAGTTCAGTCTATGCGGGACGCGAGTGAACTGAAAGACGCACAATGCAACCACGCAGAAAAGGATCGCGACGCCGTAAATGAAATACACCACTTTGCGTTGATCGTGTCCCCAGCGGTCCATGAGGCGGTGATGCAAGTGTCTTCTGTCAGCGGCAGTCAGAGGCGCGTGATCCAACAATCGTCTCGTCACAACGTGAATATAGTCGAAAATGGGGACGCCCAACACAAGAATCGGCACGACGAACGAAACCGCCGCCGCCACCTTGAACGCTCCTAAGATAGAGACTGCCGCGAGGGGAACTCCAAGGGTCCAGGCGCCGATCGTTCCCATGATGATTTTGGAAGGGTAGGCGTTGTGTCGGAGAAATCCGAGGCAAGAGCCTGCTAGCGCCGCCGCTATCACTGCGAGCGTCGCGAACTCCGGTCTCGCCATCTGTACCGCCATGAGCGCGAGAGCCGTTGCAGAGATCGCGCAGACTCCGGAAGCAAGCCCGTCCAACCCGTCGATCGCGTCCACCGTTTTTGTCACGACGAACACCCAAATGAGTGTCGCAAGAATGGAAGTGATGTTGTTCAAGGCGTGCCAGTGTTGGGAAGCGATGTATTTTCCGCTTT
>JAYVOT010000980.1:0-3405 GCA_043757795.1 Chthonomonadaceae bacterium
AATAAAACTTACCTCATCGCTTTCGCAGTTATCGCGATAGCCGCCGGATTCACAGCCTGGGCGTTCATGTCCGGCATGTCTCGATACGTCGATATTAAAACGGCGCGAACTGAAAAAAATAGCGTCCAACTCCGGGGCTTCATCGTTCGTGATGAAACTCATACGCCGGCTTACGATCAAAAGTTGCACGCCCTTAGATTCTGGATGAGAGATCAGAACAAAGAGGAAATGGAAGTCGTGTACTACGGCGCGAAACCGGACGCGTTCGATTCCGCTCCGGGAACTGCGGCGCACGGCAGCATCCGCAGAGACAAAGACGGCATAGAGCGATTTCATGCTGACAGCATCGTCATTCAATGCCCTTCCAAATACAATGATGAGACGAGTATCTACAAGAAAACTGCCTCCAACTGATATGGATCCGCCATTCCGATGTTCGCTTTCCTCGCGAAAAATTTTAAAGTAAAAACTGGGGTTTTCGACGAGGGGCTTGTTTGATAAGGATATACGACTATGTGGCTCGGCAACGCTGGTAACGCTCTACTCTGGGTCAGCCTCATCGCCTCATTCTTGACGATGGGTTGCTATGCTTTCGCCTCTAAACTTCCCAAAAACCGGAAACTGCTTTTGGCGGGACGCCTCGCATATTCTCTGACTGCGGTCAGCATGATCGCGGTATTCGGCGTTCTCGGCTATCTGATGTACATGAAAACGGTTGGGGGAGTCTATAGATTCGCCTATGTCTTCGAACACACAAGCAATGATCTACTGGGGCTGTACCGATTCTCCGCCACGTGGGGCGGACAGGAGGGCAGTTTTCTGTTGTGGGCGATGTGGACTTCGCTACTGGGTTTTCTAGTCTTCTCTAAAGCGGGCAAATACGAGTCAAGAGTGATGCCGATCTTCGTTTCCGTTCTCTCGTTTCTCGCTCTGATCCTAATCAAACAGAGTCCTTTTGCCTTAATTCCGCAGAATCCCGACTTGCAAGCTCTAGCGCATGGCTTCACTCTTTTCCCCATCGAAGGGCAAGGACTGAACGCTTCTTTACAGAACTATTGGATGACGATCCATCCGCCAACGATCTTTTTCGGTTTCGCCTCCCTCGCAGTGCCGTTTTCCTACGCTGTCGCCGCTCTGATCTGGAAAGATTATGAGGACTGGACTCCCAGAGTGATGCCATATTCTCTCCTGACCTGCTGCACATTGGGCGTAGGACTTTTCATGGGAGGTTACTGGGCATATGAGACGCAGGGCTGGCACGGTTTCTGGGGTTGGGACCCTGTCGAAAACGCCTCTTTCTTTCCCTGGCTGGCAATTACGGCTCTAGTTCACGGCTCGGTGGTGCAAAAGGACAGGGGAGGCATGGCGAAAACCAACGTCTTCCTCGGCCTGCTTGCCTTCTGGCTATTCTTACTCGGCACGTTCCTGACGCGCTCCGGCGCGTTGGCGGGCAAAGACCCGACTACCGGTGAAATGCTTTCGGTTCACGCTTTCGCAAATATCGGCAAAAGCGGTTTAAGCCTCATGATAGCGATGCTCGTAGGGTACGGAGTTCTCGCGTTAGGCCTCTGGCTCTTCAGATTGCGCTCGATTCCCGGGAGAAAAACTACTGGCGATTCTGTGATGTCGAGGGATTTCGCTTTCTTCATGGCGGTGATCCTGATGCTGGTTTCCTGCGCGATCATCACGATGGGAACGACGACTCCTCTTATAATGAGTTGGATGCACAAGGAGCCTTCAGCCCCTCAGCCGGTTTTTTACAACAGAGCCATGATGCCGATTTCGATTCTCACGGCTTTGATGATGGGCGTCGTTCCGTGGCTTGCCTGGAAAAAAACGAGCAGCGAAACGTTTTTGAAGAAGATGATGATTCCCTGGTTCGCGATGCTCGCCTTCGGATTCTTCATGCTCTTTTGGATATTGGGTGCGCAACACGACCTGCAAGTCGCGCACGAGGCGGTTGTTTCACATAGCGTGCTAAATAATGAGAACCCGATAGATGTCGCCTGGGAGGCAAAACAACAGGCGTGGATCAATCCCGCAGTACAACGTATGAGCGTTCTTGCACTCTCGTGTCTTGGCTTCCTTGCGGCTTTTTCAAACTCGATGTTGGCGTACAAAGTCTTCCGCGCCAAACCTATCAACGCTGGCGGGTGGCTCGCGCACGTCGGAATCGGCCTCCTTATGTTGGGCGCAGTCGTCTCGAACACCTTCGAGCGTACGGTTCGATTCGATGTGAAACAGGGTGAACCTCCCGTGAAAATGTTCGGATACGAATTCGCATGGGAAGGAGTCACCGGGAAACCCTACTCTGCATATCCGATCAATCCTGAATATGACAAGGAAAATGCGGTACAAATTCGCGTGACGCCGCCGGAAAATGAGAAGTCAGTGGGTTCGGACGGTACGAAAACTTTCATTGCGAATCTGAGAAACTACGTTTCAAATTTTAGAACAGCTGAATCTGAAAGCGATTTTGAAAGAATCAGCTGGCCTCACATTCAGAAATTCCTCGGTCATGATCTCTACGTCGGAATGGCTGCAACTCCCAGCCCTCTTATGGTACAACTTCAGATCTCACAAGGAGAGACTAAAGCAGTCGGCGAATACACTGTGACTTTCGTGAACGATTTGGTACAACCGGGTAAGAGAATTCAGGCAAACCTGAAAATCACCACTCATGAAGGGAAAGTAATTGAAGCTCACCCCGCTATTCAAATGAGCGCAAGTAGAAACGGGATGGGAATGTCGAAGGTGGACATCTCCGTTCCCGAACTGCTGGATGAAAACAACTATCCGGGAGTCGTGCAGTTGGATAAAATTGATGCTAACACGGGAGTAGCGACTGTCTTCTTGCGTTTGCCGGGGCTGCAAGGCGCCTGGGTCGCTCCGCTGGAGGTGACCTATAAGCCCTGGGTAAATCTGGTATGGATCGGAGTTATCATTATGGGGTGCGGCATTGCTCTCGCCACGCTTCGTCGTACCATTGAAGCGAAAAAGTTGGCGGATGGCGTTCTCACTAAGCCGAGTCGTTTGCGAGGAGTCGGAGAAAACGGCGTGCCCGGCTCCGCGCTCTTCATGACTGACGAAGACGAATCGCCGGAAACACCCGCAACTAAGCCTGAATCGCCTCCGGTCATAGCTCCTCCCGCTCCAAAACCGGTCAGGCGTCGTCCCACTGCGACTTAGCATGGAAGTCTAGTTTTGAAAAAAAATGATGGTTTTTGAGTGAAGAGCGTCGGGTTTTTGCCCGGCGCTCTTTGTAACACTGGAGCGGCACTACTATCGAGGCTTTGCCTCAGACCGACGGGATGTATTGCATAGTAGCGAATCGTCACGACGGGCAGAGCTTTTTCGCCAGCGCCTTCGGCGGAAGCCCTCATCCCCCCGACCCCCTTCTCCCGC
>JAYVOT010000981.1:0-3385 GCA_043757795.1 Chthonomonadaceae bacterium
TTTTTTTAATGATACTTGTTTGATGTCAGAACTCAATCTCATTTGTCGCTGACCGCTGGCTTAAATAGTCTATGACTCTCATCAAGTCTGAACTCTTACGCAAGCCTCGGACGCGCTTTGTGAAAGACGATGCGGAAGGAGTTTCCAGACGCGGGTATTTTGGATTTGAAATCCTACGCTCGAGGCGCTGGATACGTCTCCGAGACGATGAAATACCTTCAGGAAAAACCGGAAGCAATTAATTGGGATGAGGTTTTGGAGAAAGTGTCCCGTCTCGGGTTCATCCACAACAATTTTGGATAGGAAAAAACTCTGTATTTGCTACTGCATAAAGCCATTACAGCTTCCAAAAGCGGACAATGAAGTGAAATCGGCCGCTTAGAAGCTTCTGAATAGGAGATTCCGAGGAGCGACACGCCTAACAATTTGGCGAAGGTATTGATTCCATAAGCGGAGTATTCAAGTTTATGGAGAAAATTCATCAACAGTTGAACCTGGTTTCACAGCTTATATACTAAAACCTGCTTGCTCGTCCAAATTGCTCACGAGGTCTCAGAAGATAGCGTAGCCGGAGGGGGCGAGTAGCCAATCGCAGAGTTTTAATATCGCGCCCATGATCAAGTCGCCGAGAATGAGACCTAGCGCGACGCGACGCAACAAGCGGAAACCTCGTGAGCCGCCGAATCGCATGACGAGCGATTTGAAGAGCCAGCCCAGGAAGACGGAAAAAACCATTTTGGCGGCATAGCCTGTTTGTAGCGTTCCGGTGAGGGCGTAACCGATAGGGTGCAACCCCCACCAGAGGTATCGCATACGCAATGAGGCGAGAAGCGCGGTGACTCCCGCACCTGCCAACACTCCCGCAAACGCCTGAGGAGAGGGGTGGATGGGTGTTAAAAGCCGTTGTGAAAGTTGGTTGACGGCAGTGGTGGGAATGACTTTCGCGGTCATCATCACGCCGTCGCTATTGGGTGCGAGCGTCAGCGCACCATAGTGATGAAAGATTGGGAGTGCGAATAGAACCCCCGAAACAAGCGCGACGGCAATTGCCGCCAACATCAGAGAATAAAACGCTTTCGGATCGATCTTCGCCTCTTCACGCATTTTTCCGGATTGGAACAGTGCGGGAGCGATCATCTGCCGGGTGTCGCGCAGGTGCTGAACATGCATTGTCAGTCGCGTGAGCGCCAGTTGGCTGAGAGCGTGCGATCCGGTCAGCGACAGAATCAGCTTGTCCGGCAGAATCGGGGCGAGCAGCCAGGTGACTCCGCTCTCCGACATCAATCGGGAGAGGACCAACGCGACTGCGAAGTAGAATCCGAAGAAGCCCAGACTAAACCAGAGCGGCATTCCAGTCCGGAAGCACCAAGCAAGAACGCCCCCGAAACCGCAAACGAAAGTCGCCGCGAAAAGACGATCCGTTCCCCGGTCGGAAGATGGGGTCGTATTTGTTCCTTCGCCTCCTCGATTAGAGCCTCCGTATTCAAACAGACCTTGCAAATGTCGTCTTGAGTTCCAAACTAGCGCAATAGCCAGAGCGATAAACGCGCCTGCAGACTGCTCTTCGACATATGGCGGAACAGGAACTGCGCCTCCGCCCGTGCCGTCGTTCCAACCCGCAATCGCCGTGATAAGGAGTTCCGCTTTGTTGAGGAGGAGAAAAAACCAGACGCTCAATGAGATTTCAGTCGGCGCAAGAAAAGTAAGCCCAATCAATATCGGGTATAGGTTGAGGTAGAGCGGGCGAATTGCAGACCAGGGCGGGTTTGAAGCGAAGTCTGAAACGTCATTAAAGAAGGAAATGCAGGGGATCGCCGCTTGATAGACGTGCGCCGCGCCGAAGCCATGCAACAACAGCGGAATTGCGACTCCGATCAGCAGAGCCGTTCGAAACCCCTTCGAATTTTGAGGTTCGGAATGCAATTGCAATAGTTCCAACGGGAGGTTGACAAGAGGGAAACTGAGCCGTTCTTCTCGGATCCAGATCCGCTCGAAGAGAGCGCAGAGACTGATATTCGCGATGAGAAACGAGAGAAAGAAGAGCGACCAGGTGAGCAACGGAGGCGCCCATGCGCCCCAGTCGACGCCTCCGGGACCGCCTTCATAAAAGCGAACGGCGACGTTTCGATCCGTTATTGCGAGCCAATCCGGAAGATGCCGACGGATGGAAGCTGCTGCCAATCCAGTGCGTGCGTAGTAAGCGGAACCCGCCAGAGAGGAGAGAAGCGCATGCGTCAGCCCGCGCCCGGCGACCATTGTCGCGCTTGCCCAAACAGCGAAAATGATGAGGAGTTCCGAGGGGAGGAGAAGAGGCTTTGATCTTGAGATTTTGCCGAAGAGCCAATTGACAAGAATCAAAACCGCCCAAAAGAGACAGGCTGCAAGCGGGGGAAAAGGACCAGCCGTCATCGTTCCGCCGACGACGAGATCGCTCCACTGCACGAACAGAGAGAGCGGAATCACCCCGGCAAGTGAAAGGAAAACCGATCTCTTTCGCAATCTCGCTACGTCTCGTTTATCAACGCTCGCGGGCATGCGTCCGTCTCCAATTCATAAGTCGTTTGACAGGTTTGACTCTCGCAACGTATAATACGATATGCGCGACACGAAGGAAAAAGGAGTGAAGCCGATTGGACAATCTATTTGAAGAGGCGAGAGGGAAGCCCTCCTGCATCTCCATCATCATCTGCAACGAAGTAATCGAAGACAAGCGCACGAACAACAAAACGCTCGTCAGCCTCTTCAACAACATCTCGGTGAACGAGTTGCCCTGCATTCATCCCCGCCTCTTCTTGATGGCGTCGTTCGCGAATGGAGAGGGACAGTGGCCGTTTTCCGTGTCGCTTCGCGCTCCCGGCGGCAAAGTTCTCCTTGCAAACTCAGGAATGCTGATGCTCAGCGATCCGCACACGGTTCTCGATGTAGTGATGGAGGTGCGAAATATTGAGATTGAGGAAGAAGGAACCTACTTCGTCGATGTCGCTGTCGAGGAGAGCGTCGTAGCCTATCGGCGATTTGTCGTTAGAATTCCGGAAACGCCTGCTTGACGACTTAAAAAGAAATGCTCCCTGTCCTGAAAACTTCCGACGCTCCGGATACTGAAATCGCCGAAGGCGAAACCGAATGCTTTCAACACCCGGCTCTGCGAGAGCGCCGGAGGCGTTGATTGCATCATGTGCGAAGGACATTCTTCGGAACGCCATTTAGCCGTGTAATTCGTAGTACGGTCGCGGAACGCCAAAGCCACGCGCTGCAACCCACGGTTAAGGGGACTGAAGTCCTGCCTAAGGAGTCACGTATCAATTAACGCACTTTCTATGCTGCCTCCCAGTGCCCGTGGCTTGATGGTGTAGTTCCACTCTGGATGGAAGAGGGAGCGTTCAAT
>JAYVOT010000982.1:0-3382 GCA_043757795.1 Chthonomonadaceae bacterium
GAATTAATAATGGCTGCAAAGCAAATTAAGTTCGACGAAGAGGCCCGCAGAGCGCTTGAGCGCGGGGTCAATGCCGTCGCAAACGCTGTGAAGGTGACCCTTGGTCCTAAAGGACGCAATGTCGTTCTAGACAAAAAATGGGGTTCCCCCACGATCACCAAGGACGGCGTCACTGTCGCTAAAGAGATCGAACTGGAAGATCCCTTTGAGAACATGGGCGCTCAGCTTGTCAAAGAAGTCGCCAGCAAAACCAACGACGTCGCAGGCGACGGAACCACTACCGCCACTGTCCTCGCGCAGTCAATGGTGAACGAAGGCCTGCGATACGTCGCTGCCGGCGGAAACCCCCTCCTTGTCAAAAAAGGCATCGAGATGGCAGTCGCGAAGGCGATTGAAGAGTTGAAATCCCTCGCGGTCGGCGTTGCGGACGACAAGGCGAAAGTCGCCAATGTCGCCGGAATCGCCGGAAACGACATGGAAATCGGCAGCCTGGTTGCGGATGCGATCGAGCGAGTCGGCAAAGACGGCGTCATCACCGTCGAAGAGAGCAAGGGACTGAACACCTACACGGACTTCGTGGACGGAATGCAGTTCGACAAGGGCTATATCTCTCCCTACTTCGTGACCGATCCGGAGCGAATGGAAGCGGTCATCGAGAACCCTTATATTCTGATCTACGAGAAGAAAATCTCCGCCGCCGCCGACCTGATTCCTGTCCTTGAGAAAGTCGCGCAGCAGAGACGACCGCTCGTCATCATCGCCGAAGACGTGGACGGCGACGCGCTCGCAACCCTCGTCGTAAACAAAATTCGAGGCATCCTCAATGCGGTCGCAGTCAAAGCCCCCGGCTTCGGTGATCGACGCAAAGCGATGCTGGACGATATCGCGATCCTGACGAACGGCAAGCACATCACCGAAGACCTCGGCGTGAAGCTGGACTCGATCAGCCTCGAAGACCTCGGACAGGCAGCCAAGATCGTCGTTGCCAAAGAGCAGACCACCCTTATCGAGGGAGCCGGCAGCGAAGCGTCGATCATGGGACGAATCAATCAGATCAAACGACAGATCGAAGACACCGACTCTTCCTACGACAAAGAGAAACTGCAAGAGAGACTCGCGAAGTTGGCTGGCGGCGTAGCCGTCATCAAAGTCGGAGCTGCGACCGAGACTGAACTCAAAGAGAAGAAGCACCGCTTTGAGGACGCTCTCTCCGCGACTCGCGCCGCTGTCGAAGAAGGTATCGTTTCGGGAGGCGGAACCGCTCTTCTGAGCGTGCAAGCCGCTCTCGACACCCTCGACGGAACTCCCGACGAGAAGCACGGCATCGCCATCGTGCGACGCGCACTCGAAGAGCCGCTTCGACAGATCGCTGAGAACGCTGGATTCGAAGGATCCGTCGTCGTCAACGCTGTCAAAGCGCTTCCGAAGGGACACGGCTTCAACGCCGCGACCGAAGAGTACGGCGACATGATCGCGGCCGGCGTCATTGACCCGGTCAAAGTCACTCGATCCGCGCTTACCAATGCGGCTTCAATCGCGGCTCTGGTTCTCACCACCGAGTCTCTCGTGGTCGAGAAACCCGAAAAGAAAGCGCCCGCTGGCGGCGGAGGCGGCGACCATATGGACTACGGAATGTAGTCTTGTCGGCCTGTCCGTGCAAACCCACAATCGCCCAACCTCTCAAAAACGAGGGGGAGGGCGATTTTTTGTCGGTTATTTGCCGCCTTGAAAATTAGTGGTTGACGAATTATGCCGAATCAGTTATGATACGCCCAACGCCCAACATCTGCAATCAGGAGAAAATAGATGAATCTTTGTTTCCATTCGCTGAAAGCGTTTTCGCTTTTTGCCCTAATCGCTTTAACGCCATTTTCCGTTTTTGCCCAAAATGAGCCTGTTCCGTCTGAAACCAAACTGGTCGCTCCCAAGTGGGAGGCGCTGAAAAAAGCTTATGACTACGACTCGAAAACTGTTCCTGAAATGAAGTCTGTCGCTATGGAAAACCCTCTCGCCTACGCCAGACACCTTGAGTTCAAGGGGGAGGACGGAGAAAAAGTCACTGGTATTTTTATACGCCCGACCAAAGAGGGAGTTTATCCTGTGATCGTGATGTTGCACGGTTGGACGAGCAAAAAAGAGGATATGGCTCTTTTCGTCGGTCCGGCGCTTCTTGAAAAAGGGTTCGCTTTTCTTTCGCTTGACGCACCAATGCACGGCGAGAGAAAACCTGAAAAAGCCCCGGCGTTCGATCAGGGATTGTGGGCTAAAATCCACCGAAACGGGATCAAAGACTATCGCGCGGCGATGGGTTGGCTGTTGAAGCGCAAAGATGTCGATTCCAACCGGGTTGGATTATTGGGATACAGCATGGGCGCGATGATGGGATCGATCCTCGGCGCGGTCGATGATCGAATCAAATGTTCAGCGCTTTGCGTTGGAGGGGACATCGTCGTCCCCAATCAAGACAAACTCCCTGTCGCCCTGCGTGCCGTTAGTTTTGAGGTCGCTCCAAGTCTCTACATTGGACATATTGCGCCAAGACCTGTGTTGCTCCTGAATGGGAAACAAGATGCGACAGTAACAAAACTTGCTTCCGATCTCCTTTACAGCGCGGCGAAAATGCCGAAAGAGCAGAAACTGTACGACTCAGGACATATGCTCCCCAAGGAAGCGATTCAAGACGCCGCACAGTGGTTGTCGGACAAACTGAAGAAGTCTGAGTAGTTCGTGCCCGGTAAAATGATGGACTGAACTCCGCGTTTGGCTTTCAAAAACCCGCCTGCGCGGGTTGGGAACCTCACCCCAACCCCTCTCCTTAACGTTCGCTGTCGCTCACTAGGAGAGGGGCTTTCAAAAACCCGCCGCGCGGGTTGAGTGAGCGCTGATTTTTCATTCCGCGCAGCCAGACTTTTTAATTCCGGCGGCGAACTGCAGTCCGTCCGCATTCTGCGGACTTCTTATTTCCGGAAGTGAGTTTTAACCCAACTCCTTTCGATTGCGTACCACCTTCAAATCAGAATGCGCAACAGCGGTTTACAATTTCCGAGCCTCCCTATCGCGATCAAGCTTCTCTTCCATCTCCTCAATTTTATCTTTCAATCCGGCGATGATAAGGGCGGAATCCAGGTTGGCGCTGAACTCGACTTCGTTGCGAACTTTCTCTTTAGACGCTTGTTGGTTTTGACTGTAGAGGACGATAGTTGAGATTGACAGCGCTTCCAGCGTGATTATGAGGCTTAGCCATGGGAATGGGGGACGGTCGAAGGCGTGTCCTCTCAAGGCGAAATTGAGAGCGATCCAACCGAGGCTGAAGACAAAATTTCCGAGGAGGAAGGGTAGACTGGCGCAGTGTTCGGCAAGGCGATGAATAGACCTATCGAGG
>JAYVOT010000983.1:0-3376 GCA_043757795.1 Chthonomonadaceae bacterium
TATAGACGTATAGATTCGAAATGGCAAAATATCAAAAAAATAGTGGAAGAAGCGCTTGGAAATAGCCAAAGCAATACTCACGTCTTCATCGCAGCCGGAAGGAGTTTTTTCACCTCCTTCGATGGCATTAACTACATCTTGCAAGCGGAGAAAGTGGACATCGATCCATTCATGCTTGAGTTCGGAAGAGCGTATCAGATAGCGGTCAAGTCATCTGTGCTTTACTCGACAAAGTTCCAGAAGAAATTGCATGATTTGCGATCTAGAATTGTAAAAATACTTTACGGGAAGTACATCGTCGAGTCTGGCAAAGGGCATATCGTTCACAATGATGGAAGGAAAGTCGCGCTTTCGAACTGCTCTTCTGGACAGCAGGAAGCTGTTCCTATTGCAGTCATCCTCGCCCATATCGGATTCGTCGAGACAGAGGCACAAGGCACGACCCTCTTTGTCGAGGAGCCGGAAGCGCACCTCTACCCGGATGCACAACGCGAAATGGTTCATCTCCTCTGTACTGCGCTCGATTTGCACTCAGCGGAGAGTTCCAGCCAGTGCGTCATCACCACGCATAGTCCCTACATCCTGACGGCGCTGAACAATCTGATGTACGCCTCGAAAGCGATTGCAGATGCGCCGGATTGCAAAGACAAGGTCATGGAGATCATCGGCGGTTCAGATATGGTCGCCCCCGAAAATGTGAGGGCGTATGCTTTCGGGGACGGAAAAATCGTTTCGATCATCGACCCAGAAACCGGGTTAGTCTATGCGAACGAATTAGACTCGGTATCAGAGACGCTTGCCAACGAGTTCGATAAGATCATGGACGTAATGTACGGAGAAGAGGAATGAAGGGAGTTCCCGACGAGTGTGTCACTACGCATAAAAAGCCCAGGTTCACAGTCCGAGAAAAACGTTCGGAGGTCAGTTTTGAGAACCCTTTTGGCTGCGAGGTAGAGGAAGTTCAAGTTGACGGTTGCGTGTTCGACTCTACCAATGGCAAGCGTTGCGACTACTTCCTGAACGTTCCGGAAGCGAATGAGTCTATTTTCGTCGAGCTAAAAGGAGGAGACATTGAAAAAGCGGTTTTGCAATTGGAAGCTACGAAAAAATATCTCATAGAAGTTTTGAAAGTTGAGCTGAACAAGAGAGTGATCTGGATCATTTCTTATTCGAAGAGCCCTTCGTTTGCCACGAATAGGCAGAAACTAGTAGACAATATTAGAAAAAATCACCTTGCCACTCCAGTAATAAAATCTTCTCCCGTTCACTACACAATCTCTTCTCCAAAGCCTTGATAAATGCCCTTACTGCTGCCTTGAAAAACAATTTTAATCTCTCTTTAGGAGCAATCTTCAGTTTGCCTGTATGCTCCAAAGTGGGAGAACCTCACCCCTAAACCCCCCTCTCCTGAACACTCGCTTGGGCTATCTGGGAGAGGGGGACTTCCAGAAACTCGCCCCCTAAATTTCTGCTTGCCACTGTCTGCGTTTCGTTAGTGGCGGGGAGAGAAAATCCACGTTTCGCCACAAATCTTCCTGTCTCATTCTGGCTCCCCTATCCAAGCAGTCTGTCGGAGAGAAGGTTGGAGCCTCCCTAGGATAAAAACTTTACTGATTTTCGTAGGTTATGCTCGTTCATTTTGGTTCCAATCTTCATCTCAGTGCGTTTTGCGAGCCGTTTTTGATCTCGAGTTCCGGAAATCCTTGAAATGACCGAAGACTGAAGGTATCAATAACTGTTAGCGCCCGCGCAACACATGGATTCGACGGAAATTAAGAGCCAGACATACCAAACGCCATTCACCAGTTGCAGCGCCGATCCCGCGAAGAGAGAACTTACGGAAACCCATCAATGCTTTGATCTGACCGAAGACTAGTTCCACCGTGCTTTTGCGTAGACCATAAATGGCGCGACCTATCTTAAGTCCGGAGCTTGTAAGCCATTTTCACCGATGGGCTTGCGTCCTCCGAAGCACGGCTTTCGCTTCGGCTAACTTTTGCAAACGTTGTTTGCGCAGTTGCAACTCAAGAGGCAACGATAGTCCTTCGGGGATGCTGAAGTTCGCCGGCGCGCCGGGGATTTTGGCGCGCCGCAGAATCACGATCAACGCGTCTGTTGCATTGGCTTGATGTTGGAATTAGCGAATTTTTATCTTGACATCGAACGCTCGGAGTGGTATAATATCTCAACTGACTGATGGACAGTCGTTTTTTTTATGCCTGTACGCAGAGAACGGTCTTGGCGAGACAGCGAATAGTTTTCAGGGTCTGATCGGCGATAACCGACGGATTTCCGATAGGAGAGTGTTTCATGTACGCTATCGTCAAGACGGGCGGCAAGCAGTATAAGGTTACCGAAGGCCTCAACATTCTAGTTGAAAAACTTGAAGGCGAAGCTGAGGGTACGATCGAACTCACCGAAGTTCTCGCGGTCGGCGAAGAAGGCAGCCTCACAGTCGGCGCGCCAACCGTTGCAGGAGCGAAAGTGGTTGCCACGATCGTCGAGCAAACAAAAGGCAAGAAGATCAACGGCTTCACCTACAAACCGAAGAAAAGCATCCGAAAACGCTACGGTCATCGCCAACTGTTGACCCGGCTTCACATCGAAACTATCGTCGCTTAACTGCGTGACCCCCATCACCGGCAGATTCGACTGAACATCAGGAGACACGTATGGCACACAAAAAAGGCGTCGGAAGTTCGCGAAACGGACGAGACAGCAACGCGCAATACCGCGGCGTGAAAGAGTACGGCGGCGAGAAAGTCAAAGCCGGCAGCATTCTTGTTCGACAGTGCGGCACAAAACTACACCCCGGAAACAACGTCGGACTCGGAAGAGATTTCACTCTCTTCGCGCTCATTCCCGGCATCGTAACCTTTGAAGGTCCCAAAACGCGACGACGGGTGAGTGTTTATGCCGCTCCCGAAATCGCGGCTACGGCTTTGGAATCGGTTGAAGTCGCCGCCTGAGCGATCTGCTTGCAATTATTATGGACGCCCCCCGGCAACCGAAAAAAGCCCTCGGAAGATTCTCTTCCGGGGGCTTTTGAATTGAGTCGACACTGTAATCTTGAAAGCGCAATTCCTGAAACGGATCCCCTAAAGAGGTTTTTAGAGTCGATTTGTCGAATGTTTCATCAGGAGGAACGGCATGGAAACTGAGGCATACTCGCCCGCTGCGTTGGAGAAACCGGACTTGGAGGAAGACTCTCAGGATTCCGCTCCTCAAACTTCACCGCTAACACTTCAAAGCGAAGATTTGATTCCGGAGATTCCTTCGGTTCCGGAATCTGCGCCCTCCCTTCCGCAACTCCCAGTGAAATACAGCATTGTCGCAACCGGATTGGCGAAATGGTTCGGCAAAAAAGTCGCTGTTT
>JAYVOT010000984.1:0-3371 GCA_043757795.1 Chthonomonadaceae bacterium
CGCCCATCCTCCCATTTGCGCCGGACGGTTCCCGGCTTCCTATCGATCCGCTGAGAGGCTCCGAGGCAAAATACGCCTATGCGGACGGCATCACGACCCTTCCCAAAATGATGGCGCAAAGTTGCCTCGAGCTGGGAGGCGCGCTCTTCCTTGAGACTCATATCGCGCATTTCAAAGAGAACCCGAAAGGCGTCACGCTATTTGGCGGAAACGGCGAGAGAATCGGAGAGGCGGACGCTCTCGTCATCACCGCGCCCGCTCCTCAAGCGGCGGCTTTGATCGAAGCGAGCGAAATGCTCGACCCTGTTGCGCAATCCTCTCAAATATCATCTCTTAGAACCGTCCGCTATCGCCCCTGTCTTTCAGTTCTTCTCGGATACTCTCGCTTCGATTTTGCCAACGACGCATACGCCTTCATCGCAGAAGACAAGAACTCTCCCTTGTTATGGGTAGCGTTTGAGAATATGAAATCGCACAAACGCGCGCCGAAAGGAGAAACGCTCCTCATCGCGCAGTTCGGCGGTGATTTCAGCAGGGAAAAGTACGATTTTCCGGATGAAGCGATAATTGAAGAGACCCTGCAAGCCCTTCGTCCCCTCTTTAAAAAAGAATCCGATTCGCCCTCATTTTCTCAGGTAAAGCGTTGGCGCTACTCCCAACCGATCGGAATGGTCGCTTTCTCGACAGTCAACCCGGATCCTTCTAGAATCGTCGTCGCAGGCGACGCCCTCAGACCGGACAATGGCAGAATTCATCAAGCTTACGAAAGCGGATTAGAGGCAGCAGCGTTGCTGACGGGATAAGGCAAAAAGCGTATTCCCTTGCCTCCTTCCTCCCGCAAAATTAAAGTTTAACAAAAATATCATTTTGCTCCATTTTTCGGAATGAGAGTTGTCTTTTGGGTTTTTTTTGAGCGCCTTGCAGCAATGCTGGTTATAAATTCAAGTTAGCTTCCAAGTAAAAGAGATTCTTCTTCCAAAATTGGGGGCGGCGTGAAGCGCCGGGGCGCAATTCGAGTAAGATTGATACCTTCCCCCTTTCACTCCGGTTCAGTCACTTGAATCACACGATTCATCGCCTCATAAGTGTCATCCGAGAGGCGCTCCCTTTTTTTCTCCACTCCGTTTTCAGAAACAACCCGATAGGTGACGACTCGATACCCGGTTGCGCCGGGATTCCGGAGATAACTTTTCCCTGAAGAGCCTGCAACCGTTCGGATGCGTGTAAGTCGTTGCGGTTCGATCTCCGAAAGAGTTTTTCCTTCGATCCATGCCTTCGTTTTTGGGCGTTCCGCCCCCAAAATGCGAATGTCGATCACCTCTTCTTTTGAAAAAGCGCGAATCCGAAGCGGAAACGCATAAGGATTTCGGAAGCGCAAATCGATCGTCTTTTGAGCCACTGCCGCGTCCCTGCCGGGCGGAACATAGTGCGGCGCGAACACATGAGAGTGCCGTTCGGAAATCGGCAAGCCCGCCATCAGCGCTGCGTTGTACAGAGTGGTGGATGTTTGACAAACTCCTCCCCCGTAAGCGCGCACCAACTCGCCGTCATAACTCACAGGCGCTTTCAGATATCCCTGATCGAATGTCCAGGATTTCACGATTCGATTGAAGGAGAACTCCCCGCCGGGAGGAATAACTTTCCCGTCAAGAGCCGCCGCCGCCTTCTGAGCGTTGATGCGCTGACTTGCTGTTCTCCCCTTCAGGCTAGTGGCATATCCGGAAATCTCAACTTCAATAGATTTGGAGGGAGTCAAGAGCGCAAGAAGCGCAACGAGCATGCCGCCTAGCAGGCAAAAGGGCGCTGTCATGATCGCTTTTGAGACCAGGCTGTTTTTAGTTCGCAAAACTTTCCCTCCTCGCAATATGATAGATGAGGCGCGATTTGAAAACCATCGCAAACTCAATTTTCATAGACTTGTCGCAAAATACCACCGAAAACCGACGCTGTAATATTGATTTGCCCTGTCTGTTCCGCGTTAAGGCTTCCATTTCGAGCGCCTGACGAACCTTATCCTTACTCTTTCACTTTTTTGCAGGAAAATCCTCTCCGTACGTCTAATATTAACTTGGTTTGAATCTTATTGCAACTTTTGAACGATGACTTTACATAGCGATTTAAGCGCTCTTGCGCCGGATGTAAGTACTAAGATCGCCCGTTAGCGCGGGCGTCACAGGGAGTTTGGGAGAGGAAAGAGACGCAATGGCACGTATTGTCACACGTTCGCGCCCCGTTAAAGAGGGCAATACAGGAATGAAGTTCTCTGAATTAATCATCATCGCGCTCGTCATCGGCATGTTGGCTTTTGGAGTAAAATACTACATGGATTTTCGCAAATCCGCTCCGTTCGCCCTCAGCGAGTTCATGGCAGCCGTCAAAGCGGGCAACGCTGAAAGCCAGTACAAAATGATTTCCGAGTTGGATAGAGAAAAATATTTCAAGTCTCTCGCAGAGTACAAAAGACTTCTCTTTCCACACGGGTACACTGAGAGGGTGGCGAACGTCGTTCTATCGAGTCCGGAACTCGATCCTCGTGATGAGACTGTAGTGTCGCTTAAAATGACTACGCAGATTCGAGACACCACGGTAGGCAAGAAACTCTACGAGAACGGCTCCACCGGCTCTTATCAAGACACAGTGAAAATGCGTAAAGACGCTGACGGAATTTGGCGAGTCCTCCTAAGCAAATCCGTCGGCTCAAACAATAAATTCAAATTTGAAGAGGCGACGCCAAGCGCCGAAAGCATGTTCTAGATGTACGCTCGCTCTCGTCACGTCTAGAATCGGAACTCGCTTGCCCGGCGAGTTGGATTCTGAGCGATGACGATACTTAAGGATGGATTTATGGTCAACTGCCCACGATGCGCCCAACCTGTGGATGAAATGGTGAGGAATAGATGCCCTCTATGCTTCACGGCGATCCCGCAATCGAACGTCTTAACAACACCGGACGGACTCCAAAATAAAGGGATTCCAATGGGATTGAACGGGCTTCCTGAGCCTGCTTTGTTTGCCAGAGAGCTTGCAGGATTTGCACCAGCTTTCAATCCGCAAAGCGCCTTGCCGCCTGCTCAAGCTCCTGCCGCCCCGCAGATTCTTGCTCCGGGGTCTCGACTTTCGCTCGCAGGAGATGTCATCGACTCGAACGATCCGCACAATGCAGTCCCGAACTACATCGCTGGCGCTCCCACGAATATCTCCATCAACTCATCGCATACCGATCCTCATGAGCGCAAAAAAAGAAAAGAGCGAACTCTTCCAGGCGAAGAAGGAGACATTCAGCGAACAGGCGGAATGGTAGGGACGATAATGTCTCTCGTCGTATTTCTCGGAGTCGTCGGCGGTTTGTGGTTCTTTTGGATGCATCGCAC
>JAYVOT010000985.1:0-3371 GCA_043757795.1 Chthonomonadaceae bacterium
TTCGGACTTTTGACGACGACGTCCCTAACGCCTGCTCGAGCGGACAAACCGGTCGCGATCGAGAAAGAGTTTCTCGGGATCCGAATGCTCCAGTCTTACAAACAAGTATTAGCGCGCTACGGCGCGCCGACTTACGTCTTTCGAATCGGCGACCCGTTATTGCTTCTAGATGCAAGAAACCTGAAGGGCGAGATCACTGGCGGAGTCGTCGGGATTGACAATGGCGGCTCTTCCACTGGGACGAATGGCGGCGGGGCGGCAGGCGGAGGCGGCGGAGGCGGAAGACTTGGCGGCGGTCCTCCGGCTAGTTCCGGCGGCGGCGCCGGCGGAGGAATCCCTCCCCAGTATGCGCAATATGCCCAACGGGGGGGAGCAGGCGGAAGAGGTCCTCAAGGCGGCGGCGCGCCCGGCTCTAGCGGCGGAGGCGGAGGCGGCGGCGCTCCTGCTACGTCAGGCGGCGGCAACGTCGGCGGCGCGCAAGGAGAAGGAGATCAGACTTTCGGCTCATCCGGCGGATTTATGTGGGCGTATCACTACCCCAAACAAGAACTCGCTTACATCTATGTTTTCAATAAAGACGGTCGCGTGGAAGTAATTATCGAACGCGGCAGGTTGGGCGGTCAAAGGACAAGCAGGGGCATAGGACTAGGCGACTCCATCGCTTCAGTCTACAAAACCTACGGTTGGACCGACTCAATCAAAGCCGAACGCGATAATATGTTCTCACTCTACTACAACGACAAATATCACGCTCAGTTCGTCACTGTGAAGAACAAAGTGATCGGCGTCATCGTGGCATTGAGAGAGACTCAGAAACTCCAGTTCCTTGACGGCGCCGGAGGCTCCACAGGTTCAAATGCGAGCGGAGGACCCGGCGGCGGCGGCAGAGCGCCCGGCGGCGGCGGCGCGCCCGGTAGCGCAGGCGGCGGAACCAGAACGCTTCAGGGCGCGGGCGGCGGAAAACGATTCCCCGGCGCGGTCGGCGGCGGCGGCGGCGCAGGTTAGATTTCCTACAGTTCAATCCTTTCAAACAGGACGCTTCGTTGAGAAGCGTCCTGTTTGCATTTAATCTCAGGCAAACGAGGGCGTTGTCGATTACGGATGCGTGCTCAACAAAAATTCCGTCGGCTTACTTGCTCACCGTCTTCAATCTATCTTTCAACCTCTTCACAAACCTCAGTGCTGTAAACGTCTCGTCGATTGAACAGATTTTATTGTCAACCCATCCCGAACCAAGTCCTTTTTTCTGAACGATCCCGAAAGTCATATCCGTTGATGTTTTTGCGCTCTTTTTGGGCCATGCGACCCATAACGCGCCGACATCCGGCAGAAGCGCCTGCAGATATTCCAAGCGCGCCTCGAACTCGCTTTCCTCTAGTACAAAAAACAGAACGACATCGATCTCCGTCGACCCGATTTCGACAATTTCAACGCCGCCCGGAAGCGGATTGATCATCTCTCGAAACCCTTCAGGCTCCCCAATTAAAGTTACGATGCAATACGGTTTTATCCCCAGTTTTTTTGCTAATGGTGTCGATGAGTAGTCCGCCAATTTTCTCACTCTCTTTTTTGAACATTCCTTCCGAAGATGCGTCACATGGTGTAGAGTTCAACTATGGGTCGAAATGACCTCCTTCAACGGAAATAGGCGCGGAAAAAAAGGGGAGCAATATGGGAGTTGGGAAAAGTTTTATCGGGGCGGGGCTAGCGCTTTTCGCCCTTTGCCAGGGCGGAGTTCAGGCGCAAACAGGCTCGAACCTCGCTCCTTCCAGCATCGACAGCATGATTCAAGCTGCCTGGAAGAAGGAGGGAGTCACGCCGGTCGCTCCCGCAGATGACGCGCGGTTTCTTCGTCGCCTCTACCTTGACGTTCTTGGAACGATCCCTCCGGCTCAAGTAGTCAGCGATTTTCTAGCGGATAAATCTCCGGACAGACGGGCGAGAGCGATAGAATCGGTTCTGGATAGCCCCAAATATGCGGACAACTGGACGAACTATTGGAACAGAGTTCTGATGGCTGGAAGAGTGGAGAATCCGCGATTTGTGGATAGAGGGGCCTTTCAGAACTGGCTCTATCAAGAATTCGACAACAACACGCACTGGAATAAGTTCGCTTATGACTTGATTACTGCGAGCGGACAGAACAGCGCAGGCGGAGGCAACGCCAAACGGCTGTCAGTCGCCAAAAATACGGCGATGACGGATCCCGACTCCGGCAACAAGATCAACGGCGCTGTCAACTGGGTTTTGAAATATCAGGGCAAACCGGAAGACCTTTCCGGAAACGCCTCGAAAATCTTTCTCGGCGTTCAAATACAGTGCGCTCAATGCCACGATCACAAAACCGAAAAGTGGAAACAGGAGGATTTCAAAAAGTTCACCGCCTGTTTCGTAAATACCAGACCTAAACCGCTGGTTGCGGACAAAGCGATGAAAGACTATCGAGTCGAACTGATGGATGTGCCTCGCCCGTTCGTTCGGAGAGGAAAGAAAAAACCGGACAGCACGGCAACGTATGCGAACTCCGTTCCTTCAGCGCTCGACGGCACCGATTTTTCGGACAGCGGCAATCGCAGGCAGGCGCTCGCTTCGTGGATGACGGCTCCTGAAAATCCCTGGTTTGCAGAGACGTTTGTCAATCGAATGTGGTCTCACTTCCTCGGACGAGGCTTCATCGAACCCATCGACGACATTCGACCTTCCAATCCGGTGGTGATGCCGGAGCTTTTGAAAAAACTGTCGGACGATTTCGTGGCGCACGACTACGATGTGAAGCGATTGATCAAAACGATCTGCTCGACCCAGGTCTATCAGCTCTCTTCTGCAGGCAAAGCGAAGACGGAAGAGGCCAACATGCTCTGGGCGAAGTTCAGGTTGAAAGCGATGGGACCGGAGGAGACTCTGGATTCATTGATCACCGCCACTAGCCTGCAACCGGTTCTCGAGAAACAGTTCGGCGCAAACGTGGAGCAGATGAAGGCGAGAGTCAATCAGCAGTTCTCATTCCTTTTCGATGTAGACGAGGAGTTTGAGCAAAAAGAGTTTGAAGGCACCATCCCGCAAGCTCTGATGTTGTTGAACGGCGCTTTGACGAACAAATCGACGATGCCGATTCCCGGAACCACTCTCGCGGAGGTGATGGCGATGTCGGGAGAAGACGCATCGAAAATCGAGGCGCTCTATTTGAGAACTTTCTCTCGAAAACCGACTGCGACCGAGACGAAGAACTGGACGGAATTCGTCAACGCCCCGCGAGAAGTGTTTGTGGACACGAGCGCGCCTCAAAGTCCCATGCAACGACGGCAGCAAGCGCAGGCGATGAAACCGGGCGGTAAAGGCAAGAAGATGAGCGGCGGACCGGATGTTTTCAA
>JAYVOT010000986.1:0-3367 GCA_043757795.1 Chthonomonadaceae bacterium
CGGCGATCTCGGGACGGGAGCAGAGCCTCTCGACAGCGTCTCGCGCGAAAACGCCATGCGAAGCGGCGATGTAGATTTCCGGCTTGCAACCGTGAGCGAGCAAGGCGTCCACCGCTTGTATGATGCTTCCGCCGGTCGTGATCATGTCCTCGATAATAATGGGAGTTTTGCCTCGAACGTCGCCTGCAAGGTGCGTCACCTCCGTCTCGCCATGTTTCGGATGATGTTTGTACCCCACAGCGAGAGGCGATTTGAGAGCCTGAACTACGCGACGAACTTTTTTGACTCGCCCTTCGTCCGGCGAAACTACGACGACATCTTGTAAGCCGCTCTCCATTTTTTGTGCAAAATAGGCGATGAAAAGATGAATCGCGGTCAGGTGATCTACAGGGATATTGAAAAACCCCTGAATTGCGTCCGCGTGAAGATCAAGGCACATCACCCGGTTCGCTCCCGCCGCCGTGATGATGTCGGCGATGAGTTTCGCTGTAATCGGCTCTCGCGGGGCGTCTTTTTTCTCTTGCCGGGCATAGCCGTAATAAGAAATCACTGGAGTGATCCGAAAAGCGGAAGCGCGTCGAAGGGCGTCTATCGCCTCCAACAACACCACCAGATTAGTGTCTACAGGCGGGCAGGTCGGCTGAAAAATATAAGTGTCCGCGCCTCGAACGCTCTCCTCGAACCGCACGTAGTTCTCGCCGTCCGCAAATTGAGTATAAAGCATTTTGCCGAGCGGAACATTCAGCCAATCGGCGACTTTCTGCGCCAATTCAGGATTTCCAGGTCCGGCGAACAGCTTCAATTCATTCTGTGTTGTCATCTCTCTCCATTCTCATCGTCCAGTCGCAGAAACGAGCCGACATTCATCATCGAGACTGTCGAACGCGACGTATTACGGACTTAGGATACCTTACGAGAGGGGAAATCACAAGTCTGCAAAAGCGCTCAGTATTAAGCCGGGTTCCAGCGAGGCGCCTTCCATCCGGACTTGACTGAACTCGTCAGCGCTCATTCCGATGGGGATCGACGCAAAAAGCGTCTCATTTTCAGCTCGATAGTTCAGGAGAATCGGGTGCGGAAACTTTCGAAAAACTCTCTCGTTTTTTCTGATCGGAGATCATCCCTGAAATTCTTGAGGAACCATCACGCGAAGAGCGGCAGATGCGATTCCGAACTTGACGGGAGTTCGCAACCGGGTCTCGCCGTCTACGGTAACTCGCTGAAGAGGAGTCGCCTTCAGGACGCCGCCTTTCGTTTCGAAGGCGGACACGTTTTGAAGTTCAGCTTGATGTCCGCCCGGCAATTTGACTGCTAATTTCAGGAACTCCCAACGGCTCGTGCCTTCCAGCGCATAGACCGTCAATTTGCCGTTTGTGATGCAGGCATCCGGGGAGAGCGGAAAGGGTCCGCCATGAAATCTGCCGTTTCCAATCACGATCTGCAGCGTTTCAAACGTTCGCTCTCCCTCTTCCGTCATGAGGGTAGCGCGAAACGGACGCACGCGTTGCAACGCCTTCACCAGAGCGAAAAGGTAAGAAATTCTCCCGAATTTTCGCTTCGCCGCATTTGTCAATTCATTTGCGATCAACGTAGTCAGACCCACAGTCGCAACTGTGAGAAAATGTCCGTTCCCGATGACTCCAATGTCGACAGCAGCTTCCTTGCCGTCCGTCAGAACACGGCAGGAGGTTTCAACATCGGCGACAATGCCCAGATCGTAGGCGAATTGATTCCCCGTCCCAAGCGGCAGAATGCCGAATACGGACTCGTTTCCTATAAAGCAAGGTGCGGCTGCGCTCAAAGTTCCGTCTCCGCCTCCCACAATCACAAGAGGAATGCGTTCCGAAATCGCCTTTTCAGTTTCTCGAAGGACATCGGAAGGCTTTCGGAACGAATAGTAACCGACAAGTTCTATCTTTTCCGATTTCTGCAATGTTTGCAACGCCGACTGAAACCAATCATTCCCTCGTCTTGACTTTGCGTTTACAATAAGAACGGCACGCTGTTTCATTGACATCCGGATTTCAATCCTCATTGAATTTAATAAATGGGACGCCCGCTTTAAGGAGCTAGGACGCTTTCCCGGTCGCCATCGCCCAGATTAGAAATGCCGCCGCCGCTCCCATGAAAAAGACCGTACTCCAACCTAAAAGGTTGGAGAGCCAGTTGTTGCGCCGACTGCCGACGATTTTCGGGTTGTTGCAGATCAAAAGCAGAATGACGATGAGCGGAGGCGCGACGATACCGTTGAGCGCCGCCGAATACAGAAGCGCCTTGACGGGACTGATTGCATGAACAAAATTTAGAAGATAGCCTGCCCCGACCGCGGCCGCGATCGTGAGGTAGAACTCTCTGGCACGACGGAAACGACGATACAACCCGTAATTCCAACCGAAGGTTTCCGCCGTCGCATAAGCGACTGAGCCTGCCAGAGTCGGGATCGCTAACAGTCCTGTCCCCAGAATTCCCAGAGTAAAGAGCCAGTAGGCGGCAGGTCCGAGCGGAAGGAGGGCGCGTGCGGCGTCTTGCGCCGTATTGATGTTCGTCATCCCTTTCGCGTTTAGCGTCGCAGCCGCTGAGATGACAATGAAGAATGTCACTGCTTGCGATGCCACCATGCCGATAACGGTATCGTTTCGCAGAATTCGCATCTCTTCCGCGCTCGCTCTCACGATCCGATGCCCCGGCGCGTCCGCCTTCCCTTCCGCTATCTCCTCTTCCACCTCCTGCCCCGCTTGCCAGAAAAAAAGATAGGGCGAGATGGTAGTTCCCAGAAAGCCGACGACTGTCAAGATGAAAGAAGGCTTCCAACTCCAGCTAGGAACGACAAGATGGAAAGCGATCCTTCCCCAATCATTATGCACGTTCGGCATAAGCGCCACGATGACATAGGCGACAAGAGCCAGGCAAAGCCATTTTAATATTCGGACATAAGCGCGATAGGGAACGACGATTTGAAGCGTGATGACGACGATGGCAAGCAAAGTAAGCCAGAGGAAAAAGGAGCCGTGGAACAGCATTTGCGCGGAGGCTGCCATGATATTGAGGTCAGCATAGATGTTGGCGACATTGGCTCCTATTAGCAAAAAAACCGAGGAGTAGAGAAGCCATCCAGGGTAGTGTTGTTTGATTACTGCTGCAAGACCCTTTCCTGTAATTACGCCTACGCGCCCGCACATCTCCTGAATGGCGATCAT
Organism: Chthonomonadaceae bacterium; assembly: GCA_043757795.1. GTDB lineage: Bacteria > Armatimonadota > Chthonomonadetes > Chthonomonadales > Chthonomonadaceae > JAYVOT01. The sequence goes on from JAYVOT010000986.1 coordinate 3,198, forward strand.
CAGCGGAATGCAGAAAGGAATAAGCCACAGCAAAAGATAGCCGAACTGCGCGCCGGTGACTGAGTAGGTCCCGATGCCTGAAGGATCATCATCCGCGGCTCCGGTAATCAGACCGGGACCTAGAGTTTTCCACCAGGGTTTGCGATTGTCGACGGGCGGGTTTTGTTCGT
>JAYVOT010000987.1:0-3358 GCA_043757795.1 Chthonomonadaceae bacterium
GGCAGAGCCGCTTTGCAAATGCGCCTTCGGCGAAAGCGTTTTTGTAGAAAATGCTACTTCCGACTTTAAAACTTGCCTCAACGAGTCAGGTTAGAATCCAGTGAGCGAGAGCGAACGTCAAGGAGAGGGGTTGGGGCGAGGTTCTCTCCCGGCGCAGGCGGGCGTCTCAATTCCAGACGCGGGGTTTTTAACCCAATGTCTCTCAACCCGACTTAGCAACCTTTTTCGGCTCTTGCCGGGACAGGGGACGAACGTTCTTATCAACGACAGTCGGACGCTTTTTAGTCTGATTCCGAGCTTCCATCTTTTTGAGCCAATCCGGCTTCGGGTGGATGATCGAATCGGCATGCTCGTGAATGCGTTGCGCCAGATTGTTGTCAGCAGGGTGTTTGCGTTGATAATCGCCTACCAGGTTCGTCGTCGTTTCATCGGCTCGGAAGCGTTTGTAAAGTTTCTCATGTTTTGCGGAGAGCGTCATCGACTCTGCATCTCCCATGCCGCGATAACACTTCATGAGATTGTAGTGCGAAGTGATGTCCTCCGGATCGATCTCAAGAGTATGTTTGAACTGATCGCTCGCCTCTTTATACCGTCCGAGTCGAAACAGAATGGAGCCTGTCAGATTGAGCATATTTCGGTCTTGCGGAAAAACTTCTCGCGCCTCTGCAAGTACTTTCAAGCTCTCCTCCAGTTTTCCCTGATCGAAGAGGGTTTGCGCGTAGAAGTTCTGAGTTCTTGCTTTTTGGAATGGTGTCATTGGAGTAGGGGCGGCGGCGTACATGGCGAAAGCTTGTTTGAAAGCCGCTTCCGCCGCCTTGCTGTCCCGCTCCGCTTGACGTACTCGACCGATGTTGACATAGCCTTCGGCCCACTTCGGCGCGACCTTCGTCGCCATTTCAAAAGCGCTCGTCGCGTGGCGGAAATCGCCCTGCAAAAGCAGCCCGATCCCGTAGTCGTTCCAACGAATTTTCTCTTTTTTCTTTTCATCCTCAAGAACAGGCGGCGTAACAGGCGCAACCGCTTTTTGTCCGGGATTCACGACGGGAAGGGTGACGCTGCTCATCGCGACCACTGTGATCGGCAGAACGGGAATGTCTTTCGTACCGCCGGAAACGGTTGAGAGGTCGTTGTCGAACTTCATTTGCCGATCATCAAAGGCGTGCGCCACATTCCCGGAGGTCCTGGTTTTGCCGTTCGAATCGTATCCGAGTTTGACAGCGACGTGATCTTCTCCGTCCGCTTTGCCCGTTGCGAAGTCGGGAAGTCCGGGTTTCATAGTTCCGGTATTCGCGGCATAGGAGAAGACATTGTTGAACCAGGTAAATTTGCGATGGTTCAGTTTCGCCGTCAGCGTGATTTTGTCGCCGCAGTCTTTAGGGATCTCCAAACGGAAGTGAACAGTGTCTGCAGCCCCCGGCGGAATGATCTTTGCGTAGACCACCGCTCGGATCGCGAAGACGTTTCGCTTGTCGATCGCGTTGCTGTGCCCGTCAATCGGGAGAACTCGATAGCGCTCCGCGCCGTCCTCGACAGGGCCGTCGGGCCACTGCAATGCGCCGGAATGATAGAAAACTTTTCCTTTGTCGTCTTTCGCTTCAAGCTCCACCCAGATGTCGAAAGCGTCCGTAGTTCCCGCCGGGAAGGCATGTCCCAACTTGAGCGTTCGCACCACCACGTCCACAAGCGGCTTCTCGCCGCGTACGAATGCGGCCCCCGCGCCTCCCCGGTTCAGGGGCGCTACCAGAGTCTCCTCTTTGTAAGTCGTGTCGGCAGCGGTAAGAGCTGCGCCTTCTGATGAATCCCCCGTTATCGAAGCCGCTTTAGGAGCTTCGTTCAAAACAGGAGCGTTTGTCGAACGGGAGCTAGCAATGACCTTCGGGGCGCTGTCCGGTTTCTCTCTGCGCAGGGCGAAGATGTCGATAGAAACCGCCTTGTCCGTCAGGAATTTTTGGGTGACAGCGAGTTGCTCTTTATCGTGATTCACGAATGGCAACGCCGTGTTCGCGCCGGGAAAACGATGGTTGTGGACGATCCCCCCGACGTTGCCGGCGTCTTTAGAAGGAGTGTTCGGCATGTGACAGTCGGCGCACTTCTTGAAAGCAGGCTTACCGGTCTTCTCGTCTGAGGGATAGTAGAAAGAGGCGGCTCCGAATCCTGAAACCCCGCTCTGTTGCCATTCGTCGTAGGTGTTTTGACCTCTTAACCAACGAAATCCATTGACAGGAACGTCAAGATGAACTTTGTGACAGGAGGAACAGAACTTCGCTGTCTCATCCACATGAAACGATTTCATGAACGTTTTCTTATGAGGTTCGGGAGCGAGCCGCGTTAAAAAAGTGTGAACCGCTTCCGTTGCAGGGCTAGTGGTATCCAGATATTTGTGCATTGGAGGGTAGTCTGCAAGGTAGTCGCTGTTGCCCATCGTTGATTTGATATGTACGATGGAATGGCAGACTGCGCACCCAATTCCAGCATGAGATTCGGGGTGAGCCGTTTCCGGAAAATCGTGCTCGGCGATAGGCGTGTCAAAGCGAGAGTGTCCCTTCTTTTTTGGATCTTCCGTTAAGAGCACCGCCATGTCATGACACCCGCCGCACCATTTCGTCGGCTGGACTCCGACGACTTCTTGCGCGTACTCGACCGCTTTTCGGTAGTACTGATTGTTGAATGAGGAGAGGTGATGCGCTGAGGAGTTCCACTGCGCGTAGATATCCGGGTGACAACCCGTTTTGCCGCACGACTTGGAGTCCATGAAGTAGGCGGAGGGGAAGAACTGACCGTCAACCGACTGTGCGGACGCCGGGAAGAACTTGCCCGCTTTACCGTCTCCTTCGTCGTCGGCGACCATTGGCGGCAACGCGGGATTGATGATTTTATTCCCGTTTGAGGGCAAAAGCGTGAACGCTAGAAGACCGGCGAACGGTAAGCCGATCGCAAGCCCGATTTTCACTGCGGCTCCGGCGCTTTTCTTAGCAACTTGCGTCGCCTCCTTTGCTTTCGCTCGCAGGACAAGCCATATCAATCCGAAAATGAGCGCGAGCGCCGTGCTAAGATCGTGGGTTAATCTTAAGGGAGGGCGAACCGTGAGCGGGAGCCAACCTGCGCCGATGCCGACGTAGAGAATGCCGCTCATCAAACACACGATCGCCGCGAGTCCTGTCAGCGCCCCGAATAGCCTTACAGCGCCTTTCTCGTCTCGAACTGTTTTCAGTGTAGAAAAGGCTTTAACCGCGAACCATATTGCAGCGATACTGCCAAGTATCAGGTGAAGCAGCAAAAGACCTTCGTAGGCGAAAGCGGCAGCTTCCAATCGCGGCGGTCCCGATGCGCGATTGACGGTGAAGAGATACGCTGAATC
>JAYVOT010000988.1:0-3355 GCA_043757795.1 Chthonomonadaceae bacterium
GCGAGAAGGTGATCGTCCCCGCTCCCCTGACAATTGAAGGAGCTAAGAACCGGGTGAAAGACCCGAATGTGGAAGCGACGGACTGGTACTTCTCAAAAAAATCGCTCTAAAATTTAGGACATCTCACCCCATCGCTGAGACGCGTGCAAGGTATGCATCAAAAGTAGGTAGGTTGAGAGCGCCCGGGGAGCAACGAACGCCAAACGCTCGCCTTCAAACGTCTTTCCTTCAAGTGAAATTCCTTTGCAAAGCAGGAATTTTCAGCGCGTTCTGTGAATTGAACTGAACGGATTCATTTCCGTTCAGTTCATTTTTTTGGAGATGACAATGAAGTCTGGCAACAAACCGATCTTGATATTTGGCGTTCCCGTTGTCCTCCTGAGTCTGGCGCTGCTTTTCTTGCCCTCGACCGGAGGATTTTTTAAACAACAATTGACAATGCTCCTCCGCCTCCCCAGATACCAACAATTTTGGCTCGCCGGCTCCGCCGCACACAGCGACCTTGCGAAGGGCGATTTTGAGCATGAGATGGACGAAGTTAAGGAGACGGTTTCCTCCCATGCGAGCGAAATGAAGGTGCGCCTGGGTGTCGCAGGATACGCAACGGACAGCATGTTGCTTCGACACTTGAACAACATGGCGGTTGAAGACCGCCGCAACCCAATGCCCTGCGCTAACTTATTGAGATTTTTCACGCTGCAGACTGTGCATCTTGACCGTCCTGAAGTGAACATTTCCAGCCCTGAACGCAGAGCGCCTCGACAACTCGAACAACGCCTCGACAATCAGGCGCCCCAAAATCTCAGCATTGATTCCTTTATAGACGCCGCGAAAACCGGCGAGGCGGCGGAGCCGAAAAACGCCTATTTTCCTATGATGTTGGCGGTCGGTCTCTACGACCGGCACAAGGACAAAGAAGCGTTGGAAGCGATTCGCAGAGCCTCCGTCATGCCGATTTGGAACGACTATGCAACGGATGAGACGCTCGGAGTGTGGCGCATCGACGAACTCACTCACGGCAGACAGACCGGGATCGTGAAAACGCTTCAGTCCAAATTGTTGTTGCTCCCTCACCTCGTTTCGCTGAGAGGACTGGCGAGAATGGCGCAGTACAAAGCGAAAGAGTTGGAGCGTGCCGGGAAGCCTGCGGAAGGGCTGAATCTGCGCAAGGAGATGGCGCTTTGCGGCTCTCTGATGCGCCGTGAAGCGAACTACGAAGTCGCGAATCTTGCGGGTTGCGCCATCATCGAGACGGCGCTCAGCGACTTCGATTTCGATCTCAATGCCGGAATTAAGAAGAGCAAAACTTCCCCGCCTGCTCTGGATTCGTGCATTGACTGGCTGAAACGAAATCATCTTGAAGCTGAGATTCCCTGGGTTGAACGAGAGGCTTCAGCGATTCAAAACGCCCGTCGCATCATCGCAATAGGAAGCTGGAAGGCAGCCGGAAATAGCGCGGACTTGAAACGTCTCAATTTGTGTTGGATAGTGAATATGGCGCTTCTCAATTCAGTTTTGTGGCTAAGTCTGGTTTGCGGCACGGCGCTGTACGTCAATAGTCAGAAGAAAAAAACGAAGGAGGGCGAACTTTTCCTTATCCTGACAGGATTGGCTGCGGCAACCATCGTGACGTTTCGCACCTCCCGATGGGTGGAGATTCAAGCGCTTTTCATACAGGTGATCGACAGCTTCGCGGTGTCCAAATCAACTCTAACCGCCGCCGATCTCTCCCGCAACGTCTCAACTTCGCACGCTTTTACCTATCTCTCCTCGTGGATTCTCCCTGTCGCAATAGTGGCTATTCTCGCCGCTTTCCCTTCCGCCAAATACCCCACGCTCCCGGTAAAACTCGCAAAGCGCCTCTCATCGTACGGCTTGCAACTCTGCTTGGCTCTGTTCTGCGCCTACGCTGTGAGCCTCTTCTGGACAGGCTACCAGGAAGACCGATTTCAGTCCGCCGCTTCTAAAAAGCTGCAACACAGCGGCAGGTTCTACGCGAAACAGCTTGGCGAAGAGTGGCGATAAATTGTTTGTTTGAACTATTTCCGCTACAAGATGCGGCAGCCTATCCTAGCCTAATCCTTTGATCCGGCTTATCCGAGTTCAGAAGAATCTCAAGGCGCGAACTTCCCTTCGATTTTTCCAGCGGAATTATTTCTCTTATAGAGAAAAGCAAGCGCTTCGTACTGCTTCGGGTCGCTCGCCTTCAGCGCTTGCAAAGCATGCGCTGAGAACTGATTGAAGCCCGCCTTTCGGATTGCGGGGGATTTCAGGAACAGTTCAAAATAACGTGTCGCACCTGGATCGCCGTCCTCTTCGTACCGTTTTGCGATTCCAAATGCCGTCCAGGGGTCTCTGCCGTTCGCTTCGTAGGCAGTGCGCAAAGACTCCGTGGTCAGGCGTCGCAACATGGCGGGAGCCATTCCCGAAAGCAAAAGCGCGACGACGAGGTAGGGCGCACAACCTAGACTGCGGCTTCGAGGCGCTCGTCTTAGAACAGGAATATCGACGTTCATTTTCATAACTCCTCTGAAAAGCTAGTCGAACCGTTTCGACTATGTTTCATTATCCGACAAGTTGAAACGATGTTGTTTGTCATAAGACAAGTTGAGTAAAAAAAGTCTGAACTCGGATAAGCCGGATTTGTGTCAAAATAGAGAACATAGAATCAAGATTGCAGGAGGCCAGAATGACGGTTCAATCTCGAATTCGCGAACTAGTTGAAGCGACGCCGCTTGTCGACACGCACGAACACCTCATCGAAGAGTCGCATCGGCTGAACTGGAGTCCGGGCGATCCCCTATTTCCCTGCAACGATTGGGCTTACCTGTTCATGCACTACCTCGGCGACGATCTCATCAGCGCCGGGCTGCCGGAGGAGGACAAAAAACGTTTTCTCTCCCCGGAGGAGACGACTGAGGCGAAATATCGCCTCGTCGCGCCGTGGTGGGAACGAAGCAAGCATACTGGGTACGCACAGGCGGTTCGGCGCACCCTGATGGGTTTGTATGGCGAGAACGATCTGACCGCGGATAGCGCACCCAGAATCGCGGAAAAGTATCTTGCAAGGGTCAAACCGGGATTCTACAAAGAGATTTTGACTGAAAAATCCAATCTGGAAAACTGTCATGTCAACTCCCTGCAAAAGATTTTTATGGAAACGGAACAGCCGGACCTACTCTTGCAAGACATTGGATTTCCAGCTTTGAGCAGCGATCTCGACCTGAAGAGAGTCGAACTTGAATACGGAAAAAGCGCAAACGACCTTGAAGGTTGGTTAGCGATCATCGACGAAATTTTCAAGAAACATGGGAAGCAAGCGATTGCGGCGAAGAACCAGAGCGCCTACTCTCGC
>JAYVOT010000989.1:0-3340 GCA_043757795.1 Chthonomonadaceae bacterium
GAGACCGTGACTTTAGTCATGGGATTCAAAAGCGCTCTCGAAAAAATCATTTGGTCGTCAGGTCTGCGTAACATCAGTGAATAAGGAGGATCTCCCGACATTTTCGGCTCGCCAATCGCGCACAACTTAAGCCGAAATGAGATCAAAATATGCTCAATAACTATCAGCAAAAGCGGATAATCGTGCAGGAAGCGATCTCTGAAGCAGCTAAAACACTGGAACGGCTCAAGGCGGATCAGAGCGAAGCTATAGACATTTTCAAGATCATTCAAAACGAAGGGGTCTGGCTGATGTTCCAACCGATGAAAAACCTGTACGGGTTTTACCTCAAGCAAGGTGAAACGGCGGGAATCCAAATCAACTCGCAACATCCGACGAAACTTCAAAGATATACTGCAGCGCATGAATTCGGGCATCACGTTTTGAGACATCTCAACAGCGTTGACGATGAAGCGTTGATCGCGCGCGGATACGCAAGTAAAGATTTGAAAGAAGTCGCGGCGGATGCCTTTGCCGCTCACTTTCTCATGCCCCCGACGTTAGTTGCCGCTCTCCTTCAAAAATTGGGATTACTAGGGATTCCTCGATCGCTGACAGCGAAAGAGGTCTACAGAATGTCGCTTGAGATGGGCGTCAACTACAGCGCCGCCGTCAATCATCTTGCAAATTTGAAGCATATTTCGCTAGAAGAGGCGGTCTTGCTCAGGAAAATGTCTCCAAAAGAGATAAAAGAACAGATAGTTTTCCAACCTCTTGACAACTCATGGGCGGAAATCTGGGAGTTGAACAAAAGCGATCACGGGAAATCATTGCATTTGCGCATTCATGACGACTTGAAGATATGCCTTCCGGAAAATCCGACAACCGGTTATTTGTGGACTTTCGATGAAAACCTGGTGCAAAAGTCTGGACATTTGCACACGCATAAAGCCCCTCTCCCCAATGAGCGGAAGGACGATCATACATCGACTTTTCGCTCCGAAGGCAGTCTTAGAGCGAGGTTCCCATTCACCCTGATCGACAACAGCTTTGAAACTCCCGATGCATCGTCCAGCGAACAGGTTTGCGGCAGAGGCGGGAAACGGAACTTTACTATTCGCGCTTCGCAAGCCGGTTCTCTCACGTTGAGATTATTGGAAAAGCGTTCCTGGGAAGACGATTCGGAGGCGGCGAATGAATTCTCCCTTTCACTTCAAGTTTCGCTTCGTCCGAGCGGATTGAGTTCAAGAGGGGTGGCGAACGCACAAAAGCGGTTTTTAAACTCGACCTATCTACAAACCTGGGAAGCCGACTGATGCCGCCTACCGACTTGCGCGCTTCTTTCCCTGCAGTCCAGGATCAAGGAAGGCGAGGAACATGCGTCGCCTTTGCTGCAACTGCCGGGCACGAATTTCTAAGATTCCGTCAAACCGGCGAATGGGAAGATTTATCGGAAGAGACGCTGCACTGCAGGTGCAAGCTCCTCGATGGAGACCATGATTCCGGAACTTCTTTTCAAAACGCGAATCAAGTTTTGAGAGACTTCGGGCAACCGCCTGAAGCGATTTGGGTTTACGATAAGTTTAGAAAAGATTTTAATGAGGACTACGTTTTACCGAGAGAAGTTGTAGACTCGAAGCTCTGTTTCAGGGCGAACTTCATTCAAATCCCCTCCTTGTCGGATTCAATCGCACGGAATTTGGAGACGGGAAAGGCGGTGATCGCAGGAATATCGCTTTGCGAATCCTTTCTCTTCGCGCCCTTGGGGCGCGTCTCAATGCCGATGGTCAAGGAGGCGATGGTCGGACAACATGCGGTTCTGATCGTGGGTTGGGAATTCGATCCGCAGGGGGCGAGATGGTTTATTTTTCGAAACTCCTGGGGAACGAGATGGGGCGATCAAGGCTACGGCTATATTAAACCCGAATATCTTGAAATCTACGGGTGCGCGACTTATGTTTTTGATTCTTAACTGCTTGTATATTTCCGTTCCAAAGAGGCGTTCCTTCAAATCGATGTGAGTTGGTATCCGCAAATTGTCGTTCCTCGAAGAACCAGATGCCAATTTTGCGAACCATCAAAACAAGAAAAGCCATTCCGGAATAACGGCGGGGTTGGCGACTTTACGGACACGACTCAGAGGTAATGCTGTTCCAACCTGAATAGTCTCACAATCTCTTTCTTAAGGCGATAGATTCAAATTAGCGTTTCGAGGGACTTTCAAAGGCGTATAGATTGCTATTTTATCGCCGTGCGAGAGATATATTCGGTGAGTTCCAGGATCGATGACCAGGCTTCGAGCTTCAGGAAAAGTCTCAACATCCTCCAGAGCGGAGCAGGAATTTTTTGTCGTCTCTTCCACGACGGACATCGTTCCGGAACGCCCGTTGGCTGTATAGGCCCGCTTCCACTTCGGATCGTAGTCCGCCGTGTCGGCGCCTTTGCCAATCGGACAAGAGGCGACTATTTCCCCGGAATCAGCGTCCATCATTAATAAAATTCCATTTTCACAAGCGATGAATAGTCGGCGATTTGCAGAGTCCAGAGCAAGTCCGGCAGGACTTTCGCCTCCTATGGTCTTGTATCGCTTTGAGACTGAGCGATTGACGGGATCGATGACCGCTACTTCTTGGGTGTCCGAAAGAATTTGATAGATGAGGCCCGTCTTCGGATCCGCTCGCGCGCTCTCAGGCATCCCGCCCAATGGGATGTTCGCGACGATCTTTTGAGTTTCCGGGTCGATCAATAAGCCTGCTTTTCCTAAACTATCCGCGACATAGATCAGCTTCACTTTAGAATCATAGAGTATCGCTGAAGGCTCGCCCTCAATTTCGATTTTACGAAGCAATGCGTTCGTCTTCAAATCTACCACTCCAATACTCTTGTCGAGGCGGTTGCAAGTGAATCCGATCTTCATTTCCGGGATAATCGCTATCGCCCGGACATTGGGCAAGTCGGAAATTGAAGCGACAAGCTCGCTTTTTTCCGTGTCAAATGCGACGATCAGATTTTCAGAAGCGTATCCGGCATAAAGAGTGTGAGATTTTGGGGCGAACGCGAGAGTGTCGACAAAAGCGTTTTTGGTCTTTGTCGGAGGAGGAAGAGAAAGTTCCGCGATGAGTCGAACGCTTTTAGAGGGATATTCAGAAACGAGTTTTGTTGTTGCCGAAGCGCAAAAGGTACTTGCGCCGAAAACTAATAAACCGACCGCTCTCCATGCTTGTCCTATCGACATCCGCTTGATATTCTCCAATGATCATGCACTCAACTTAAGCTCCCTGTGTCTGAATCCGTGTTTTTCCAGTTATAGTTTGGCTTACATGAAAGATATGCTCTGAGTTCAATGGATGCTGGTTTTGCT
>JAYVOT010000990.1:0-3314 GCA_043757795.1 Chthonomonadaceae bacterium
AGACTCTGAACGCACTCGTTTCGGTTGCATCGTTTGCAATCCGTGTTTTAGCGCTGCCGTCTTAATAGGAGAGGGAAAAAACTGTCTTCCTCTGCCCTGCGGCTTGTCCGGCTGTGTCACCACGGCAAGTATCTCATGGCCAGCCGATATGAGAGCCTCAAGAGAAGGGACGGCGAATTCCGCCGTCCCAAAAAAAACGATTCTTAACTTTTTTCGATAGATTCCGTTCTCATTCATACTCATGCTCTCGCCTTCAAAACTTCGATGATCTGCCGGGCATTAAGCCTTCTTGCGAACGACCACGTTCTCCATCTCATTCTCGATCTCGTCATCATCGTCGCCGTCGATTACCCATTCGACCGTCCCGGGTTCGGCTCTGTCAATGAAGAGAATGCCGTCCAAATGATCGACTTCATGCTGTATCACGCGCGCTTCCAGCCCGGAAACCCGGCGGACGATAGGATGATTCCGTTCGTCGTATCCCTTGATTTTGATCTCTTGCGCGCGCTTGACTTTCCCGACTAGTCCCGGAATTGAGAGACATCCTTCTTCCGGCTCCCATTGCTCGCCACTCATTGAAAGAATCACAGGATTAATAAGAACTCGAACGCCTTTCTTATCAAGCGGGTCGTAGACGATCACTCTTGTGGAAATTCCGACTTGAGGAGCGGCTAGCCCCAATCCGTTTGCGTCGCGCATCGTATCGATCATCCGTCGCACAAGCAGTTGCGTTTCATTATTTATTCGCGTTACAGGTTTCGCCACCTGTCTCAAGACAGGCTCGCCATATTTAACGATGTTGCGAAACCGATCCCACGCTTCCCAAAGTTCAGGAGGAACTTCCAGTTTTTTTTTCTCAAGTGTCAGCATGAATCCCTCAACCAAAGTTCGCCCCGCCTGAAAAAAGAAGACGGGGCGATAATTCCTTGCGTGCAGCGATCCTGTCCTAAAAGCCGAGACGCGGACTTTTGATCGGAGAGTGGGTGACGAGCGGTCGTCGAGTCAACGTTCCGTCTCTATGGTCGATGATGAGGTCTGTGCAAATCTCGTAGTCCTCGATCATGTCTTCCGCAGTTTCGTCCAATTTTTCATTGGGTAGGAACAGTTTGGCGATAGCTTCCGCGATTTCATCCGGCGTTCGAGTCTCTTCGATCTGAGTGACTGACTGATCTTCTTCATTTAATTGGAAGCGCGTCTCCCAGGGCAGACTGCAAGACTGCGTCATGAATCCCGCGATGTCCGGAGTCATCGGCTGTCGTTCCGTCCATCTCAAGTCTAGTGCGAAAGTGACAAGTCCCGCTTTCGCCTCCATAAGGCTCACGAACTGCTCTTCAGCCAATTGTTGCAGAGCTTCCGGCGTGTCGGTCTCCGCTCCGCCAACCGGCAATCCGGTCAAAACATTGTAGGAGTGCGCCAGAACGAGTAGTGTCAGGTCTTCCGCATTGTCCGTATTGTCTCCGTGTCGATAGGGGCGAATCTCTTCGACTTCCCACCACTGCCCGAATACTTTTGCAAGAGGTTCCGATTCATCGCCAAGCCATACGATTCGTTTCGGCGCAAGCTCTTTGGCGTCGAGCATCGCGGCTGCAACTCCCACGAGATAGGCGACATCCTGTTCGCTTGGCGAGAAATAGATAAAACGTCCGCTGCCTTGATTGCCGCCGTCTTCCACCGGTTCGGCAGGAGCTTCGGCTCCAGGATCGGGATTCGGGTTCAGTTCAAGCAGAATGCCTCGAGTTTGAACGTAGTGCCAATCGCAAAGGTCCATGTCTGCAGGTTCCGCCGACTCGTCTTCGGGATCAAAGTCGCGCACGCGAGCCAGAAGGTCTCCAACTTCGTCTCGAATCATCGGCAGGGCGGGGAAATTCGGGAACTGTTCGAAAGCTTCCGCGGGCGCAATCTGATAGACAGCCTCAGCGGCATCCGTCTGTCTTAGCAGGGCATAACACTCGGAAAGTTCCATCAGCAACCAGGGCGGAAGACTTCCGTATTTGTCGTTAAGAGCGTGAAAAGCGTTAACCGCCTCTTCGTAAGCTCCTAGACTCATCATCACCTGAGCGAACCCCATATCCACCGCCTGCGAAAGCTCGCTAAGCGTGTCTCCCAACAACTCTTTCGCCTTCAAAAAGAAGGGACGCGCCACGAAGAACTGTTGATTCTGCGCGAACCAGTGTCCCACTTGCTGATATGCCGCCGGGTCAGAGCGGTGTATCTTGAGGTTCTCGAAAAGTTGCAACTCGAAACTTTCGCTTGCATTCGCTCGTTGCATCATGTCAAGAAGAATTTCGCAGGTTGTGTCCAGAACAAGGTCGGAACTGACATCGGACTGAAAAGCGAAGACCATCTGCTGAAGAGCGTTGTGAGGTTCGCCCTGCGCCACGATCGCTTTTGCCTGTTGAACGAGTTGCTTCACCTCTTCTGAAACGCTTGGTCCAGTTTCGATGGGCTTGCCGTCTGGTCCTAAAATACGCATGATTGAGTGTCTCCCGTAAGTTCAAAACCTTTGCCTTGGTAGGTTTTGAGCGCCTTATATGATTTGATTAATAGGTTTCACGATTCGAAATGGTATATAATCTGGCTGATCGCAACGAGCGCCGCCGTCTCAGTGCGAAGGACGCGCTCTCCTAAAGAGACTTGGATCGCGCCAGATTCTCTGGCGACCCTTATTTCCTCAGGACTCCAACCGCCTTCCGGCCCTATAAGAAGAGCCAGATGCGGTTCAAGCCCGATCCTATCCATAGCGGTTCTAAGACGAACGGAATGTGCATCCGGATGCATAATCAAACAATCCATGTTCGCATTCGCGCAAGTCGTCACAAACTCTTTGACTGTCTGAGGCGATAAAACTTTCGGAACGATCGCGCGAAACGACTGTTCCGCTGCGCCCTTTGCGATCTGATTCCACCGAGCGAGACGATCCGAGAGTTTATTCTCAGGAAGGTCATAGGCGCGTCGGTCCGCTTTAATCGGCACGAAAATTCCGGCTCCCGCTTCCGTCCCGTGCTGAATCACTTGCTCAAGTTTATCGCCTTTGGAAAGCGCCTGCCCCACGATCATCTCAAGCCGAGGCTCGACCGAGAGTTTAATCGGGTTCAAGATTCGAGCGACAGTCTGATGTTTCCCAATCTCTTCAATTCTCGCAAGAAAGCCGTTTCCCTGTCCATCCAACAGGTTCAATTCTTGCCCGATCTTCGCACGCATCACTCGACTGAGATGAATGTGGTCGCTCTCCGAGATGACGGCTATCTCCCCTGTGAACTGTTCCGGCTTCAAAAAGATATTCATGCTTGAGCTTTGAATGCAAATCCTATCGG
>JAYVOT010000991.1:0-3313 GCA_043757795.1 Chthonomonadaceae bacterium
CGATCAACTCAGATATTTTCTCTAGAGGATCTTCGGCGGAATCGAGGATGGGTCGATTTGAAAAGTCGCCGATTCTTCTGAGAATCGCTTCAGGAGAAGCTTTCAACCAGACAATGAATCCCGTGCGAGCAAGGGCAGTCGCATTCTCAAGATGCAGAACGGTTCCGCCGCCGGTTGCAATGACTTGCCCGATTTTTCCGGCGAACTCCTTGATAATATTCCGTTCAAGCTCGCGAAACGCCTCTTCGCCCCTGATTTTGAAAATCTCCGGGATGGAAGCCCCTTCGCGCTCTTCAATCACGGCGTCCGTATCGACGAACTCCAGCCCTAAAGCTTCGGCGCACGATCTGCCGACAGTCGATTTTCCAGTTCCCATCATCCCGATAAGGACGAGATTCATGGCATCGTCAGCATACTTGATCGTTACAGGCATTTCGGAACCGGGAGATTTTCCGGTCATTGAACCTCGATTCTCGCCTTTTCGCCTGGTGGAATCGCTCACGCTTGAGCCGCCCATCCACGCTCGACGATGTCGGCTTTATAACTTTCGTAGTTGCGCTTGAACTCTTCCAGGCTATCGCCTCCGAATTTTTCCATCACGGCTTCCGCAAGAACGATCGCCGCCATCGCTTCGCCAATCGTCGCGGCGGCGGGAACTGCGCATACGTCCGAGCGCTCGAAATGAGCTTTGACCGGAGCTTTCGTCTTCATATCTACAGAAGCGAGCGGGGTGGGAATGGTGGAAAGAGGCTTCATGGCGACGCGAATCACGACAGGCTCTCCGTTCGTCATGCCGCCTTCGATTCCGCCGGCGTTGTTCGTTCCCCGAGTAAATCCTTCTTTTGCATTGTAGAAAATCTCGTCATGGACTTTTGATCCGGGGATCTCCGCTACGCCGAACCCCATCCCGATCTCCACGCCTTTCATCGCCTGAATGGACATCATCGCCATTGCAAGCCGGGCGTCGAGTTTCCTATCCCAGTGCGAAAAACTGCCCAATCCAGGAACGCATCCTAGAACTACGACCTCAAATACGCCGCCGAGCGTATCTCGCGTTCCCTCCGCCATGCAAATTTCAATCTCTTGAATCATTTTCGCTTCAGCTTCCGGGTCTGCGCAACGAACGGACGAAGCCTCGGCGCTTTCGTAGAGCGCATTGTAGTCGACCTTGCCGGGGAAGTTCGCCCAAACGTTGCCGATCATCGCGACATGACTGACGATCGCTACGTCGATTTGCTTTAAAAGTTGCCTGCAGATTCCTCCGATCGCAACGAGGGCGGCAGTGTTTCTCGCAGAGGATCGATCTAAAATCGGGCGCAGGTCGTCCGTGTGATATTTGAGCATTCCCGGAAAATCAGCGTGTCCCGGGCGTGGTTGCGTGATGGGGGGAGCAGGATTTTCAACCGGCAAGATAGACATTCTGTCCAACCAGTTTTCCCAATCTCGATTCCGAACGAGCAGAGAGATCGGTCCGCCCATCGTTTTGCCGTATCGTACGCCGGAAAGAACTTCAATCTTGTCCGTTTCGATCTGCTGACGCGCCCCGCGCCCGAAACCGCCTTGCCGTCTTTTCATATGACGGTTGATTTCATCGAAATCGAGCGGCAGGTTGGCAGGCAAACCTTCCAGGATGGCTGTGAGCGAAGGTCCGTGGGACTCTCCTCCCGTTAAAAAGCGAAACAAATCCAGTGTCCTTTCCGACAACAAAGCGCCCGGCAAACGGCTGAATAGCCGATAGCCGAACGCCTTTACAGAGTTCTTCATTATACCCGTCTCAACCGGAGACCCCTCGACTTGCTTGCATTCGTGAGAAACGGCAGGTTGGCGACTGCCATCTTACCGATTCTCACGAATGCGAACAAGTTGAGAAAACGGGCGTCTCTACAACCCGCCTCCAGGAGTGATGGCAGGGCCGGATCCGGAATCCTTCAAAACTCCGCCGCCAATGGCGTTGTTTGTGGTGCGCTCCGGGATCAGTGTTGCCGTGATGAAGACGAACAGTTCTTGATCGTTCGTCGAGACGGTTCTTGATTTGAAGAGCGTGCCGATGAAGGGAAGATCTCCGAGGATCGGAACTTTGTTGGACGACACTGAGTCGTTTTTGGAGTTCAGTCCTGCGATCACCATCGTTTCGCCGTTTCGGACGATGGCAATTATTAGCGCGTTCTGCGTGGTGATGTTCGGGAACGACTCTCCGTTAGGACCCGTGATAGGCGCTCCTATCGCCGAAGAAGTAACATTGCCATTCAAGTTGATTGTTCCGTCTCCGTTCAGAATAGGAGTTACCGAAATTCCGGTTGTCGCTTGAATTATCTGAATCTGGGATGTCAAAACCGTGGTTCCGCCGTTTGTGACGACAGGTTGGGTGATGAAGACAGGTTGGTTGGTTGTCTGGAAAAACTGTATGTTCACTCCGTTCAGCGTGGTTGCCGAAGGCGATGCGAATATTTTCCCATATCCGCTGGTGAGAATGAAGCTAAGGGCGGTTTGAAGGTTTCCAGTCGCGTACTGAAGGAATGCGGTGCTGGTTTGAGAAAAACCGGTGCTCGCTCCGCCGATCAGGTTTACTTTTTGGAAGTTCCAGTTAATTCCGAAGCTGTTGTTCGTGTTCGAAGAAACCGTGACGAACTCCGCTTTGATGTGGATCTGTCTCGGCTTAACGTCCAGCAGTCGAATAACTTTGAGCAGGTCAGCTCTGATGGCCTCAGCTTCATCGGTATCAGGCAAGATGTAAATGATTGAGTTGTCCGACTCCTGAGCGTACAGGTTGCCGGGAGGTAGTCCGGGAGGAAGCAGTCCGTTCGCCTGACCGCCTTGCGCTCCGCCGGCCTGCCCTGCAAGACCGACGCCGCCCTGACCGCCGCCGGGAAATCCGCCGCCGCCCTGACCGCCGCCGGGAAATCCTCCTCCGCCGCCCTGACCGCCGCCGGGAAATCCGCCGCCGCCGCCGGGAAATTGACCAGCGCGCTCAATGATGCCGCCGCCAAGATTGCTGCCGCCGTCAGGGCCGTCTCTGTGGGAAGTTTGATCTCCGCCGGAAGGGTTGTACTGGGAGAAGTTGGGACGAAGCGGCAAACTTTCAGATCGTGAACCGCCGGTAGGGGTGTAAGGCGCAACGGAACTGCCGGAGCCTCCGGTTGTGTCAAATTGGGAGTGAATGGCGCTTGGGACTTGCGAGTTAAGAAATCGTTTAAGACTGTCTTCGCGATATCTGTCCATAGGATCAGCCATGTCCTGATAGGGGACAAGCAATTTGTGAACGACGGCTTTTGCACTAGAGTACATCATCTTGATTTTCTCGTAGCGATAGCGG
>JAYVOT010000992.1:0-3309 GCA_043757795.1 Chthonomonadaceae bacterium
GGGTATAGGTCAAAAGCGAGTCCGAACCGTTGAAGTCGTCGTTGTACGCGACCTGCTTCCCGGAACTGTTCATAAGCGTTAGTAGGGAGTCCAACGGAGAATCGACGACTGCTGCGCACAGCTCCGCAACGAAAGTCTTTCCTGCAACTAGTTCAAAGACGTAAATATCCACATCGCCCGGTTGATCAATTTTCCCATTGATTGACACAGGCAGTTGCACTGGTTGCGCCTGGGTAAGAGTGTTGTTAGGTTCCTTCTCATTTATGGTTTCAAGTTCTCTGCCGACGCACCACTTGACTGCATTGCTGACTCCTGCGTCTGAAACCACCCTGAATGAGACGATTCCGGGAGAAGCGTTTTTTCCAACGAGTATTTCCACGCTGATTATCGGAACGCCGTCGTCGCTTGGCGTAGGGGCTGAGAGTGCGTTAAACGGGAGTATTTCAGCGGAAATGTTCGGTCTATCGAAGATCAGTTTGCGAGCGCCTCGAAAGCTCACTCCCCCAATTACTACGCGAGTTTTGGAGCCGATACTGCCGCCAATTGGAAATATTTGGCGAACTTCTGGCGGATGAAGCTGCCCAAATAAGATGGATGGGCAGCAGAAAATCGTCAAGATCAAAAAAAGCGACCTGAGAATGAGTATTGAGCCTGTACGGGATGTTTTCATAATCGATTGGATGTCCATTTGAGATGACTGATTTCAATATATTGGCGTCATCTCCTCTCGCGCTTTCAGGCGCGAGTTCGATAGTAGTCAGCCGTCTCGCTAAGCCCTGTTTCAATCCGGACTTTGGGAGCGTATTCCAATTTCGAAACGATCTTGCTGATGTCAGCCCCGGAGTGTTTGATGTCCCCCGGGCGCTCGGCTTGATAATCCGTCGAAAGCTCCGTGCCGAGAGTCTCTCTCATTTTGAGGATCAAATCATTGACGCTGATTCGGCTACCGCAAGCGACGTTGAAAACGCTCCCTATCGCTTCCGGCATTGAGGTCTCAGCGGCTAATATATTCGCTTGAACGACATCATTCACATGGCAGAAATCGCGAGTTTGCTCTCCGTCGCCAAAAATAATGGAAGTTTTACCTGAAAAATGTCTTGTTAAAAACTTAGGTATGACTGCAGCGTATGCGGAAGCGGGGTTTTGTCCGGGACCATAGACGTTGAAATATCGCAGGGCGACAGTTTCGAGTCCGTAGAGTTGGTAGAAAGTTCGTGCGTAGTGTTCGCCCATGAGTTTTTGAATTCCGTAGGGCGAAGTTGGAAACGTGGGAGTGGTTTCCGGGGTGGGAATCAAGTCGGTATCGCCATAGACTGCTGACGAGGAGGAGAAAACAAATCGTTTGACCTGGCAATCACGCGCCGCTATCAGCAGATTGAGAGTTCCGCCGCTATTGATAGACTCGGATAAAATCGGGTCGGCGACGGACTGCGGTACTGAGACGAGAGCTGCCATATGAAACACGGCTTCGACCCCGCGACAGGCGTTGCGACAGGCGATGGCATTCCTGATATCCCCTTCGACAAACTCCAGTTTTTTTCCTAAACCCTCCAAATTCGTCATGTTTCCAGATGAAACGTTATCCAAAACTCGAACGAACACGCCTCGCTTCACAAGTTCGCGCACCAGAGTGGAGCCGATAAAACCGGCTCCTCCTGTCACTAATGCCTTCTGAATCACTGCTGAAACTCCTTAAGAGCGAAATGCCCATCTGATAAAAAAAGCAACTGCAAAGTCATTCCCATTATCGATGTTGGTATCGCAAAAATTTGAAAGACTGGGATACTTTTAGAGACGATAAACCGGTTTGAATGCAAAATGCACTAATCCTGAATGTGAATTTGCAATCATCCTGTTCATCCTCTCCATCCTGTCAAAAAATGCGGAATCTCCCGAACTTTGAAAAAAGAAGAATTTTAGACAGGATGTACTGGATTAACAGGATCAATGCAAAATACGGATTGCCGAAACTGCATGCGCAAAAAAGCGCCAAGTGACGCATAAAAGATTATCGACTCTCTGACTCTATTTTGAGTTTTTTTATTCGCGGCTAATCCCTCTCAAATACGTCCTATTCCGTAGACGATATCGAGATACTCCGCTTGAAATGCAATCGACTACTTTTGCATGCCGGCAGGTCATTTGTAAAACCTTACAGGTGCAATCTTCGTCACGCGGCGACGCCGTTTATCAGTTGTCCGATGCCTTCGATTTCAATTTCCACATTATCCCCAACTTGCAAGGTGAAATCGTCCGGCGGAATTAGTCCCGTTCCTGTCAGCATTACGACTCCTTGCGGGAAAGCGTTATCTCTGAAGAGCCATTCAGCAAGTTCGCCAACTTTCCGTTTCATCTTAGAGGTGTTTGTCTCGCCCAAATACGCGATAGTCTCGTTTCGACGAATTGTAAGATGAATTGCCAGGTTCGTTTCATTCAATAACTGAGCGGGAACGACCACGGGACCAAGTGCGCAACATCCGGTATAGACTTTCGCTTGGGGCAGATACAGCGGGTTCTCGCCTTCTATGTCTCTTGAAGACATATCGTTGCCAACCGTATATCCCAATATCTGACCATTTCCTGCGATCAAAACGGCAAGTTCTGGCTCCGGGACGTTCCATTTTGAGTCTTTTCGAATTCGAACTTTATCGTTAGGACCAACAGTCCGACTGAGAGTCGCTTTCATAAAGAGTTCCGGTCGATCCGCATTGTACACCTTCGCATAAAAATCGCCGCCGCCTTCAGACTCCGCTATTCTTGCTAGCTTGCTGCTCTCATAGGTGACGCCTGCAGCCCAGACTTCCTGACTGATGAGAAGGGGCGGCGCGAGGGCGGGATGCCCATATTTTCCAGGGGCGCAATCTAGCTCGGAGTATGGGATACCTTCTACTGACGCCAGTTTTTCAAGCGGCAAAAGACCGTCTTCACTGGGAGAAGCGAGGATTTGAGAGACCTGCTGATCTTCCAAAGGATAAACGAAGCCCTCTTTAATCCACCCCCAAAGTTTTTGTCTGCCAATTGTTGGCGCATAGGTCGTGTAGCGACACAAAGACATGATTTTCAATCTCCAAAAGCAAGTTTTGTCCGTGCGCAGTCTTCATGTGAAGACTGCTCTGCACGCTTGCCTACTATTTTGGCACACTTTACAGTTCCCGCGACCCGGATACCGGAAAAACCGAAATCAAGGCCGCCAAACAAACTTTCGTTCACTCCGTCAAAGAGTTGGGCGCTGTCGAATTCGCCGACTTCAAAACCGGCGAGTTCGTCGAGGCGATCACCGGAACTCCCAACCCTCCCTACTTCGTAAAA
>JAYVOT010000993.1:0-12366 GCA_043757795.1 Chthonomonadaceae bacterium
TGGCAAAAAGGGGTCAAAAGAGCCAAATTGCCGTGGCACAAGCCCGTATACAAGGGTAAAAAAACAATACCAAAATTGAATAATTAGTCTAAACGTCAAGTCATAATAACAAATAATTTTATTCTTGTCAAGCGTTTTGAGAACGATAGTTGCCAAGTCAGCAATCGACGAATATCTAAGACTTTATATTTTGCCAGCAATTGCAGCTTAGGTTGCAATTGAAATGATATGCAAGAGTTGGCAACACGCTCAAATTTTGGCGAATTTGCGGGATATTCACATTCACAGAGAGGATTTTCAGGAGCGATGCGGTCATCCTATAAATCCTCTCTTTCCACGCAAAATCTCTTCATCACTTCTCTAGCGTGATCGCGGCGATTTTCACTTCCGGGTCGAAGGGAAGCGTGATCGCGACCAACTTGCGAGGCTCTCGAATCTTGATGACGTAGTGGTAGAGGGCGACGGCTCCCGGTTTCAAGACTCCCTTTTCGTAGTGTTTCGGGCAGAGCAGAGCGGTCTCTTCGCCATGAATCGCGGTCTCATCCCATCGGCTGAAAGCCAGATTGTACTGGTCTTCGGACTGACTTGTCGGCTCCTGGAAAATGAGACGAAAGCTCCGAGTGTCCGTTTTCCCTGTGCTCGCCGCCACGATGTGCAACAATCGGCACTGACCGGAGGAAGCGCCCAACTCTACTCTTTGAGCTTTGCATGCAATGAAATTCAGCGCTTTTCCGTCTTTCTTGCCGAAACGAAAATTGATCTGATGCGGCGATTCTGGACCAGTTTGAATTGAAGGAATCCAGAGTGCGGAGGGAGTGACTTGAGCGTCCGCATAGGGCGGAATCATCGCCGCGGGAAACGCGCTTCCCTTGCCGTCGAATCCCCCGGAAGCGTCGTCTATGTCGGAAGTTCCGTCAAGGTTGTACGAGGCGGAGAGGTCGGCGAAGATCATGCGTTTGCCTACGACCTGCACCTTATTCACCTGCGTGTCGAACGAGCGCGAACTTTCCGTGGTCGAACTCCAAACATCGCCGAATTTGAGATCCCAGACGAGGTAGTAGGTTCCCTCCGTCGGCGGAGCGGAGATCGGGACGAGCATGCTGCTGACTCTTCCGCCGGGCGGCACGTCTTGCGGAAGAGGAGCGAGAGAGTCTTCCCATCGGGCTTCCGTTCCGTCGAGATAGAGCCAGTGATAGCCGACTCGCACCTGATCCTTCTTCCAGGTTTGCGATGAGGAGTTCAGGAGGGAGAGCGAAATCGGTTGCGCTCGATCCGCCGGAAGCGAAGAGGGAGTTTTGTTGTCCGTAAAGCGCACTCCGAAGTCGAAATCGCAAAGCGCGACGGGTTGCGGCTGTGACAGTCCTCCTTCGAGCCTTCCGTCAGCAACCCCTCCTTCTTGCTTAGAGGTCAGGCGAGCGCCGGAACCGTCCTGCCCGGATTTTCCTGCCGAGACTTCCCACCGAATCGCATAGCTCCACGCATCTCCCTGTTTCCAGACAAGCAACGGTTTGCCCTCCGCATCAATGAGAGAGAGCGGAATTTTCACGCTGATTTCCTGACCGGGGGCGACGTCTTGCGGGACTTCGACAGAGGAGTCGGAAGTTTTGACATAGGTTTCGATTCGTTCCGAAGGCGATTCCGGGTTAGGGACGCGCTTTGTGAGGCGAAGAGCGACGTAGGCTCCTTCGCCTCTTTTCCATGTCGTCGATCCGTCATTCCTGATCGTGGCGGCGATTTCGCTTCGGCTGCCGGATTCCAGCAAAACAGGAAGGTCGTTGTTCACTACGGTGGGATTCCATGCCGGAAGCGCGTCTTGAACGCGGACAGAAATTCGCAAAGCGGGGTTTGACGCTTCAGACTCCTTCGCCCACTTCGCAACGGGAGTCGCTTCCAATTGATAGTCTCCGGGAGGCAACGGCCTTCCAGCGGAGTCATTCGAAGCGATAGTCAGATTGAGCGTGAGACCCTGTCCCGGAGTCAATACGGAATTGATAACGACAGGTTTGCCTTCTCCGAGAGTTTGACCGTCTTTTCGCCAACGATACACGAAACTGACAGGGTTAAATCCCGCGCCCCAACCCTCGGTTCCGTTGTTCTGAATCCGAAGGGAGACTCGATAGGCGGCGCCGGATTTGAAGATGGCAGGCAAGTTGTTTCCAAGATGCTTCACGCCAAGTTTCGCCGAACCCGAGTAGGCTCGCGCAAACAGCTTCGTGAGGTCCGCCAGGGTAAATCCGGTCTCCAGCGAGGGAGCTATCTCCGAGCCGGAGGTGAAGTCGTTCCAACTCTCCAGCAGGACGAAGTCGGGGCGTTTCTGCAAAGTTGATTTCCAGGCGTCCCGATAGATGTCTTCCGAATGTCTTGCCAGAGGTTTCGCCCCTTCGACGAAGACGCTGTCGTAGCCGGGGTTCAGAGTTGAAATTTTGATCGCGCCGTCCCCGTTGAACTGAGCGCCGCCTTCCGAAATGGAACCGAAGTAACCGTCAAGCCCCGATTTCGCCTTAAAGCCATCCCCGCCAAGTACGACAAGATCGCAACCGAACTCCTTCAGAAAAGCGCCACGAAGATCGTTTGAGAGCGAGCCGTCGAAGTCGCTGAGGGAGGAGGCGTTCGAAAGAAAGACGACGCATGAACTTTTGAGACCCTTTTCAGGAGCAGGTGCGACGAGGTAACGAAACTCAGCAGGAACGCGGAGATAAAACTCGCGAACCGCCGAAATAAGCGAAGCGCGATGTTTTCGATTTATCCGAAGGTTTAGGCGTTCGCCGGCGTCTTGCGAAAGCGAATCAAGATCGAGATAGAGCGCGACTTGCGGATACTGGTCCCCTCGCTCTTTCAAGGTTCTTAAGGCTTCCATCATGTTCAAAAGAGATTTGTCCGAGGCTCCCCGGTCGGAAGCCCCGAAGCGATAGGTCGGAAGAACGACCTCGATTCCTTCCTGTCTCATCTCGCTCAACTGCTTGCGATGCCAGTCCGCACGGTCATAACTGAACCAGGGTCCCGATCCGTCTAGCGGATGATGCGCCAACAACGAAGCGAGATCGGCGCGGAAGACGCCTTGCTCAGGCGCGGCTTTGCGGGAGTCGCCCTGATAAGCGGTTTCGTATTTTGCAAAGAGAGTCGGCTGGATTTTTGCGAGATTTCTCATGGGAACGGGGAAAGCCTCGTTGTTGAAAGAAGGAAGCGGAAGGGTCGGGCGGGCGAGTTTCGACAGCAGTTCGGGGCGAACTCTTGCCGCAAAAGCGGTCTCGCGAACGCTGTTGGGAATGACTGCGCCGACTGTCTCGCCGAAGGAGTATTTTGAGAGTGAACTCCATTCGTCCGGCTGGATCGCTCCGTCGATGGCGGGCTTTCTATTGAAGACTCTGGGACAGACGACGATCGTGCCGGCTGAGGGCGAAGAGGCGTTGCTGAAAAGCATTTCGCCGAAAAGCGAGGGGTTCGTGAGGTCGAAGGCGGTCTTAACTCTTCCTGAGAAGCTTTGGAAGGGCGGACTGCCGACTGATTTGCTCTGCGCAGACAGGTTGAAACCCATGCGAATGCCTGCGGAAGGTTTTCCGCCGAGGTCCGCCCAGGGAATAGCGACCTCAGCGGTGTAGCCGGGCGCGTTTCCGCCTCCCGCTCGCTCCGCGCCGCCCTGTGTCACTTTCGATTTAATGATGCTCCCTTGCACCGCAAGCAGTTTTTCCTGTTGTTTCTTAGAGTCTTTTTCGACTTTGATTATCTCGCTCTGCTTGTCGAAAACATCTTGCAAATTCTTAAAAAGAACCGTTCCCTCCGCGCCTGAGTAGAGTTGAAAACCGCCCGCGCCGCTGACTGCGAACGTGTAGGTCGAGGCGGTGCGTACGGTCGTTTTGTGATCGCCGTCCGCCTGAATGGAGAGGATCACTGCGTCGTCTTCAAGGGGATTGGAGAAAGGCTCTTTGTTTTGTCCGCTGACAGTAGGTTTGTTCACCTGCACTGCGAGATACAAAAAATCGTCGTCCCATGCGGCGTATCCGTTGATGCGATTCGTCGCCTCAGCCGCCTTTGAAGTCGCATTCGTCTGTTGCGCCTGGATTGGCAGCAGACAGGCAAGCGCCATTCCGGTCGCCAGGGTAAGGGCTTTTCCGCCCATGTTCACTCTCCTTGAAAAAACTTGCTTTGAAACGAGATTTGGGCGCAACCGCGTTGAAACGCCTTGATCGTTTCCCCAAAAGGGGTAGTCTTGCACGCAAAATTTATGACGCTGAATATTATCGATAATATCATAGTTTTTGACTCGGTGTCAACTTAGGGGAGGCGTCACAAGTCGTCGGTCGCGCGAAATTTCACTGTTCGGAGCGTTTGAACGAAATCAGAGACGCATTCAATCCCGACCGGGTTCATTCCGCCAAGTTAATTTGAGAATGCAAGGCTCTATAGAACCTCGCTTCGCGACTTCGCAGGATGAACCTTCGGAAGAAATTGGCATATTGTTGTAATCATGTTGCGGATGCAAGACCGATCCCGACAAGTCAATCCGCGAGCGACAAACGAAAAAAAACGCTTGAATCGACTTGTGCGTCAATTCAAGCGTTTATTAAATTGAAGGAGCGGTTTAAAGCAGGCCGTCCAGTTTGCCGGTGATCTCGATTTTGGGGCGCGCGCCGATCATCTGATCGACGAGTTTGCCCTCTTTGAAGAACATCAGGGTGGGAATCGACTCGACTCGATACTTCTCTGCGAGACTTCTCTCCTCATCGATGTCCACTTTGACGATCTTCACTTTGCTTCCGTAATCAGCGGCGATTTTATCGAGATGGGGGGCGATCATTTTACAGGGACCGCACCACTCCGCCCAAAAATCGACGAGAACCGGAACTTCCGATTTCAATACTTCCTGCTCAAAGCTATCCGCAGTCACTGCAGTCGCGTTGCTCATATCTGCCTCCTGATAAGTTGGTTTCAAAGTCTGTCTGCTGCGATTGAGATGCTTAGAACCGTGCAGGCTTGTAATGACAAACAGTCTTAGAATCTGTTTTGAGTAATTTCTCTTTTGAAATTTCCTCTATGAAAATAGAAACAACAACTGTACTGTTTTTGTTCCCATGCTTTCTTACGCATTCGGAACCATGTTAGTTCCAAATGACTCAAAATGATAAGTAAGGCAATCGTTGAACGATTGCCGGAGCAGTGCGCATTGCATCTTGCGAAATGTCAATTTTAGATCGGGCGAGAAAAAACCGGCTTTGAGCGGAGCGTTCCGCACAGGGGCCGGTTCGATTCAGCAACGAATTTTGTTGCGATTGCCGCTTTCAAAACCAGTTGCAAGACGAATGAAAAATAGCTGTCCGAAGCTGAAATATGCCGGATCGGCAACAGATGAGGCTCTGGAATTTAGTTCGACTAAAGTCTATTCCAGTCGCGCTTTTAAAAATTCACTGCGCGATCGTAGGCGGCAGGACGTTGGACGCCTGGGGGCCTTTGGCTCCTTGGACGATCTCAAAAGTCACTTCTTGTCCCTCAGCGAGTGTCTTGAAGCCGTCTTTCATAATTGCGGAATAGTGGACGAAAATGTCTTTGCCTTCCGTGGTTTCGATAAACCCGTAGCCTTTAGCGTCATTGAACCACTTGACTTTTCCAGATGCCATTCGGGCAACCTCCTTACTCGGTATAAAACTGAGCGAATCGCTCCATCAAGTGCAGTATAACACTAGCCGGTATTTATGTCAATAACTCAGATGAAAATTCTTTCTTCATCTCTCAAGATTTTCCCTTAACATAAAATTGGCTTGACAGAAAGTACGCTTGTGTGCTAATCTGAATACTACAATTTAATATCGGCGACTTCTTATTACGAGTGGTTGAGGGATCCGGCCCGACGACGCCACAACAACCACCTCGCTCCCTATTTCGGGGATTGAGGCAGGTGCTAAATCCGAGCAACGAGACGCGTTGCCAAGATAAGAGGCGTAAAGCGCAATTTAGATATGACAACGGGTAAAGCGACGAATCGCTCCCTCTTACTATCTTTCAATTTGCTCATACGACCTCTTCTGCACAGGCAGATGAGGTTTTTTTCGTTCATAGCGCTCCACCGTTGAAAGCTACTCAGGCTCATGGCGACATTTTAGTCCCTCAGCGCCTTCGGAAACTCAAAACCCGGGAACTTTGCGAGAAACCTCGATTTTCACTGAACTCTCACTGTTGAAAGGGACAAACATTCATGTCAGACTACACTCTTTTCACTTCTGAAAGCGTTTCGGAAGGACACCCGGACAAACTCGCGGATCAGATCAGCGACGCCATTCTCGATGCGCTTCTATTGCAGGATACGAAGTCCAGAGTCGCCCTCGAAACCTTCGTCACTCGCGGACTCTGCATCGTCGGCGGAGAATTGACGACGGAAGCCTACGTCGAAATCGCCGACGTGGTAAGAAAAACGATCATTGATGTGGGCTACAACAAGACGGACTACGGCTTCGACGGCGAGACCTGCGGCGTCATGCTCGCCATTCAAAAGCAATCCCCGGACATTGCGCAGGGAGTGGATCGCGCCGACCCGAACGAACAGGGCGCAGGCGATCAGGGGCTGATGTTCGGCTACGCGGTGAACGAAACTGAATCGCTGATGCCGCTCGCTCTCGCTATCTCTCATGACCTGACGCGAGTTCTCGCCGAGGTACGACACGCAAACCCGGAACTCGGTTTCCGACCGGATGCGAAGTCACAGGTGACCGTCGCCTACGGAGCGAACGGCAAAGCGAGCCACATCGACACGATCGTTATCTCGACGCAACATGATCCGAGCCACACTCAACCGAGCGTGCAGGCGAATGTGAAAGAGTACGTCATCAAACCTGTTCTTGAGAAATACGCGCAGTTCATACAGGGAAATATCAAGTACTTCATCAACCCGACTGGGCGATTCGTCATCGGCGGACCGCAGGGCGACACGGGCGTGACCGGACGAAAGATTATCGTGGACACCTACGGCGGCGCAGCACGGCACGGCGGCGGAGCCTTCTCCGGCAAAGACCCCTCGAAAGTGGACCGCTCTGCGGCTTATACCGGCAGATATATCGCGAAAAACATCGTGGCTGCAGGACTTGCGGAGAGAGCTGAGATTCAACTCGCTTACGCCATCGGCGTCGCGGAGCCGGTCAGCGTCCTTGTGGACACGTTCGGAACCGCAAAAATCCCGGAGGCGGAGATCGTTCTCCGAGTGCGCAAAGCCATCGACCTGCGACCCCGCGCCATGATCGAAAAGCTTCAACTCCTGAATCCGGCCCGCATCAAGTATCTCGCGACCGCCAAGAACGGCCACTTCGGGAACTCCGCGTTCCCGTGGGAAGAGACGGATCTCGCCGCGCAACTCGGCTAGTTTGCGAGAAGTTCGCTTTATAGAACGCACGAAAGCTCCCTCCGGAATTCCGGAGGGAGCTTTGGTACGTTTGAACTAGGATTTACTTGATTTATGGATGAATTATCTTTGCACGTTGCCAGGGGATTTTGCGAGGGCGAAGAGTTTTTAGTTTGAATCTTGATTAAACGGATAAAATGAATTGCAACTATAATTAATGCGGGAGTCTTACCTATTTCCAACAGGTGAGATGAACTGCCAAACACGGAGAACTCCTCATAGTTCATTATTAAATCCGTTAAATCAAGGTTCAAATCCGTCAAGCGGAATGCTCTACCCGGATGCTCGAGGGGAACGCGGCAATAACTTCGGAGGTCACGTTTTGCATCCCCTCGGCCCGCAATTCGCGAAGGCGCGGGAGGCGAGCGAGCGCCGCAATTCCTTTGTTTGTCAGACCCGCGCAGGCGGAGAACTCAATCTCTTCGAGCGAACTGATTCCGCTGAGAAGTTCCGGCGTTCGGTCTGTGATTCGTTGTAGCTGGCGAAGTACTTCCTCAAATTGGGCAATCCGACAAGATGTCCCATAGCGGCGTCGCCTGTCTCGCGGCAATACATTAGAATGAGCGCATCCAATTCTTTGCATTTCCCAATATGACGATAGCCCTCATCAGGGACGTCCATTGGCATCAGTTCGCGGAGCGCTGGAAAACTGGGAAGCGAAGACAACCCGGCGTCATCGACGTTCTTGCAACTCACCGACAGCGAACGCAACGCTTGCATTTTCGAGAGAGCTTCGAACCCGAGCGTTCTCAAATTGCGGCAACGTCGCCCCCAGATGTATTCGATGGACTGTGAGCGACTCAGCGAGACGAATCCTTCGTCGCTTGCAAGAGTGTCCTGGCACATCAAAAATCGCAACTTCGGCATTGCGGCGATGAATGGCATCGCTTCATCGTCTGCGTCGAATGAAAGCCAACTGAGATTGGGGAGAGCCGAGAGCGATGAGAGTCCGCACGCACTGATCGCAAGTCCTCTTTCGCCAATGTTGAGTGCGAACAGACCGTCGAGTCCCGCTAGCAAAGCAAGCCCGGCATTTGTGATCGAACCCCTGAGTCCCAGGTAGTTGGGACTTGCATCAAAATCCAGAAGCGCCATTTTCACTTCTCCGCCCTGCCATGTTTTGAACGCAGGAAAATCGTGAAAAAGCGACATCCCTAAGTCCGTGAGCGCCGATCCGCTCCAGAAATTACACAGGTTGGGCTTGCCTGTCAGAGATCTTATCGCTCCGTCGCCGGAAAACGTATTCTTCAAATTAACTCGTTCGACCAGTTCGCAACTTGCCAGCTGAGAGGCTCCAACGTCCGAAATATTTGTCCATGAGAGGTCGATTGACCTGAGATTCGGCAAATCTCGAAGAACTTCCACCCCTCTATCCGTGATTTCCGTTCCGTTGAGTTTTAGGTGAAGGAGTTGCGGCATTCGTCTCAGGCAATGCAACCCACCATCCGTTAGCGCTTTCGAGCCGCTCAGGTCAAGCGATGTGACATGCTCAATACGGCTGATTCGATCTAAAAGAGCATCCGTCATCTGCCCCTGCGCATCCAATCCTGCCATTCGCAGTTCCTGCATCCTCTCGATAGCAGTTTCCCACTCCCGCATCTGCGCAAAGGTTCGCAACTCCCCCTTTTCATCTAAGCGGAAGAGACGAACCGGCTTTGTCGCGACTTCCCCGGCAATCGCAGGAAGCGCGGCAACATACTCGCTGAGCGCCTGCCAACCCTCGAAGCCGTGCTCTTTCGCCACGAGTAGCCGGGCGTCGTCGAAAGTAATGTCGTCTTCTTGATCGGCGGCGCCCGCCTGTCTGCCGAGGTCGAGTTGAACATAGGTTCTCATTGCACTCCACACGCGACGATGCCAGGTGAATCGATAATGGCGTTCGATCGCTTCGAGGGTTCCGGTTCGATAGGCGACTAAAAGCGCCTCCGCCATCTCCTCGTATCGTTGGAGCGAGGGAAGAACTTCGTACCCGCTGTTTTTGAGAAACTCTGTGAAGGTTTTCCAATCAGGGAAGTCGTGTTCAAGAGCGATCGCATGTTGAACGTCTCTCAATACAGGTTGGGCAGGGGCGTCGGGGTAGGCTTTGCGGAAGCGAACGAAGGCTTTGGAGTCGTTTGCGCGAAGCGCTTTGATCCAGCGTTTCGCCTCTCTTTTTAGGCTTTCGAGAGCGTTTGAAATGGCAGTTTGTCGGGACATGGAGACCTTCTTTCCATCAAGCGCCTGGCGTCCGCTTAACTCAGGCAGGAAGAAGGTTGAGTGATTTCTGAGAAATCGGTCGGATGGGAGAAATTCCCTTGCCGCGAACAGGAGGCGCTCCAATGCGCTCTGTCCTGATTTTCTCACAAAACAGCCTTTTTGTCAAGGCGGCAAAATCCAATTGAACTTGAGGAATCCAGGCCGATAGCAAACTTCGCATGTATGGAGTTTTAAATCACGAAAGTACCAAGCCTTACGCTACCCAATCCTAAGTATCGGTTGGTGATAAGGGGGAAGTTAGGCTGTAGTTTGAGAGATAATCTTCAATTTGTGAGTTTCCGACAAGATTAAAGTTTCAAAATTAAGGTAAAATAGATTGGAGCGGATTTGTAATCGACGTCGCGATTTTCTCAGTGCGATTGGAGTTGAAAAATGATTTTGGATGAGATCAAAGGCGATAGACACGCCGATTCCGTCATAAAAACTTTCCTTTTTACCGATATAATAGATTCCACTCCCAATTGGGAGACCCACCCTACAGTGATGCTGAATTCGATTAAGCAACATAACATATTAGTGCTGTCCGCCATCGAGAATTGGAAGGGAGTGCGATTTGGCGGGGAGGGCGATGCTCACTGCGCGGTTTTCGACAGTCCCGTTCAAGCGATAAACGCCGCTATTCAAGCGAACCTGCTTTTGCAGGAAGCGGAATGGGGAGACGCCCCACGATTGCAGATTCGCGCCGGAGTACATGTCGGGGAAGTGATCGTGGAGAATGGCGTCTTCTACAACAAAGAGTTAAGCCATGTTTCGAGACTAATGTCTTGCGCCCACGCCGGACAGATAGTCGTCTCTCACACCGCCTATCCCCTATCGAATAACCGGTCTGACTTCGGTTTGAAACTTCTCGGCTCATATGAATTCAAAGGGCTAGACGGTTCCTATGCAGTCTATCAAGTCCTTCATCCGTCGTTGCCGGAGAGCTTTCCGCCGCTTAATACGAAAGGAGGAAACAATCTGCCGGAGGGGCGACGTTATGCAGCAAGGCGAAGGTTGTTGCAGATTGAAAACGAGATACGGGCGGTCGAAGAGTGGTCTCTGGCATTACGCTTATTGCGACAGCCTGATGTCAAATTCGTGACTGTCATCGGAGGCATTGGAACAGGAAAAACCACCCTCGCCGAGCAGGCGGGAGTTGCAGCCTTGAAAGATTTTCAACATGGGGTCTGGCGGATCGACCTTTCAGGAATTCCCGATGACTCCAATCTTCAGACAGTGATTGAATGTCTGGCGCCGTTATTGAGTCTGGACACGGAGTTGTCCCTCGACGAACTAGCTGACTCTTTGAAGGATAAAAACCCTCTCCTGATTCTGGACAATTGCGAGTATCATCTCGACTCGGTAAGAAAGCTTTGCATCGCCCTGCTTAAAAGATGTCCGAAAATGAAAATTCTGGCGACAAGTCGTCAGAAGATAGGCATTTTAGAAGAGAACCTGTTTCCGATACGCTCTTTCAATACCCTTACTAGAACCCGCCGGGAATCCGGTGAAGAGGACGCAACGCAAAATGTTGAGCGCGAAGATATGTTGAATTTCTTCAAATCGTATGCAAAAGGTCTCAGCCCGCCGTGGTCTCAAGAAGAGAACCTGAAAGCGATCGCTATTTGCAACGAACTCGAAGGTAATCTTCTCGCCATTGAACTGATAGCCTCGCGAGCGGAGCGAACTCAAATGGGAAGCGACAACCTCTCGGCGTTGCTTGCAGAGCTTTCCGAAGGCGTTCAAAACATTGCGAGCGATTCCCTCCGCCCTGATCATCAGATGTCGCTCCAAGCCGCGATCAAAACGAGCTTCGAGCGACTTGAAGAGCAGGATAAAAAGTTGCTCTGCAGGCTGTGCGTCTTTGCGGCGGAGTGGTCCGGCTCCGCTGCGATGGCAATCAGTAAAGGGTTGAAAGTGAAAGATTTGACGGATAATATTTTAGGACGCTTGCGAGCCGTCAGTCTGATTTCAGCCCACGATTATGTGCAAGAGAAAACCGATGCGGGACAAAAAACAGTTCCCTATTACCGGATTCCGCGAGCGGTGCGAGACTTCGGCATTGCTTCATTGAAGTCTAAAGAGCTTGTAACGACGCATGGTTTAATTGCGGACTACTACTACAAGTCTCTTGCGGAATATGTCGAACTCAATCTGGATCAAGACGCGATCCGCGGAATCGAGTCATTGACTCGATTCTATCTCTATGACGACCCTCACTGGTTGAGGAGACGGCAGGAATGGCTCTACCACACCACATTTCAAACGAATCGATCCATAGCAAGGCTTCAATTCGTGCAGATTTTTCTCATCGCGTTCTGGTGGTGGGATGAGTATGTCCCATTCCCTTTTAGCGAGGAAATTTTAGACCGCTGGAGGCGCACTCAAAAAGAAAAAGAGGATAGAGAGTTGGGAGACTTGCTGAACCGGATAAGGAGTCGCTACCCAAGAATGCGCAATTGGCGAAACAGAGCGGAGAATCCGAATTGGGAGTTCGTAGAAAACGACTTTCTCAAACTCAAAAAATCCGTTGAATCAGACCTGTCTTACTCCGAAAACGCTTTTTCAAAGGAGAAAGACGTTCTCCTGAGTCTTATTGAAATCTATCTTGGTGAGGCGATCTCCTTTGTTGAAAGTGACGATGAGGGAGACGAAACCAGGAGGGAAGAGGCGATTAGGCTACTGGAAAGCTCGATCCGAACGCTTGCCGCAAACGCCGATATGAATTGGAGCGTTCCGTTCGTTTATTG
>JAYVOT010000994.1:0-3300 GCA_043757795.1 Chthonomonadaceae bacterium
GAAAGATAGCGGGCGCACTTGCCCCCTTCGGAGAAAAAGATGAACGACCCAAGACGTGAATTTGAACTGATGATGACCCGTCGGCAACTTTTTGGAAAAGCGTCGCTCGGGCTAGGAACCGCCGCTCTTGCCTCCCTTTTGGAGCGAGATGGTTTCGCCGCAACTGCGCCGCCGAACCTCGCCGCCCTGCAGAGTCATGGCGCCTTGAAAGCGCTGCATCACGCCCCGAAAGCGAAGCGAGTCATCTACCTGTTTCAGTCCGGCGCGCCCTCTCACATCGACCTGTTTGATTGGAAGCCGGAGTTGCAGAAGCATCATGGCATAGACCTACCGGATTCGATTCGGCAGGGGCAGCGCCTGACAGGGATGACCTCCGGGCAGAAGAATTTCCCGGTCGCGCCCACGATCTTCAAATTCAGCAGGCATGGAAAAAACGGAACCTGGCTCAGCGAACTCTTGCCGCACACCGCTGAAATCGCGGACGACATCTGCGTCGTCAAGTCGATTTGGACGGAGGCGATCAATCACGACCCCGCCGTCACCTACATTCAGACCGGCTCCCAACAGCCCGGTCGCCCGAGCATCGGCTCCTGGCTCTCCTACGGAATCGGCAGCGAAAACAGCGACCTCCCCTCCTACCTCGTCCTCATCTCGCAAGGCTCCGGAAATCGCGTCGATCAACCGCTTTTCGGAAGACTCTGGGGGAGCGGGTTCCTGCCTTCCGTGCATCAGGGAGTCAAACTCCGGTCGGTGGGAGACCCCGTTCTCTATCTCGGAAACCCTCCCGGATACGATGCGGCAAGTCGCAGGCAGATGCTCGACAGCCTCTCCCAACTCAATCACATGGAATCTGCGGCAGTGGGCGACCCGGAGATCAACACCCGAATCGCGCAGTACGAACTCGCCTACCGGATGCAGTCCTCCGTTCCCGACCTGATGGATTTGAGCAAGGAGCCTGCTTCCACTTTCGAAGCGTATGGGCCAGAGTCTCGCACGCCCGGAACCTTCGCGGCTAACTGTCTCCTTTCGAGAAGGCTTATCGAGCGCGGAGTTCGATTCGTTCAACTCTTTCATCGCGGTTGGGATCAACATGGCGACCTGCCGAATCAGATTAGAGGGCAGTGCCGAGACACCGATCAACCCTCAGCCGCCCTTGTGAAAGACCTGAAAGCGCGGGGATTGTTGGACGACACGCTGGTAATTTGGGGCGGGGAGTTTGGGCGGACAGTCTACAGTCAGGGGACGCTCACCGCCGACAACTATGGTCGGGATCATCATCCTCGATGCTTCACTCGGTGGATGGCGGGCGGAGGAGTCAAGCCTGGCATCACCTATGGCGAGACCGACGACTTCTGTTACAACATCACGGAAAACCCGGTACATATCCACGACCTGAACGCGACGACGCTCCACCTCCTCGGCATCAACCACGAGAAGCTGATCTACCGGTATCAGGGCAGGGATTATCGACTCACAGATGTGGCAGGGAAGATTATTTCGCCGATATTGGCTTAGTGGTTACATCCGAAAAAATATAAATATCCATTGATTGACGTTTATATAAAATGGAATCTTCAAATAGGTCGTCATCGAAGTCAAGTGAGATCAAAAAAATATTTCCCTAAGGCTTTGCCGGGAATTTATAGCGCATTAGAACAGCAAGCGGGCTATAACCAACTCTCTATAAATTCCTAACGTTTTATTGGAGTTATGTTTTCCGATCTCAAATCTTCTGAGAACGCCGTTTCGGGCGGACAAAAATAGTCTAAACGTCAATTGATACGCTCCTTAATACTATTTTCAATTGCCTCGACAAAGAGATGGGTATTCAGGCGGGGTAGGCTCTCATCTTCAACTCCCGATTTTGCTGGAGACTGCGTTTGCATATGTTCGCCCGAAAGCTAGTCTCTCCGCCAATTCCGAGAGATCAGGCAAATTCCTTCCGGATTTGCGTCAAATTCATTCGCAACCCTCACAGCGTCAATTTGATGCAACAGATTTGCCAGATGCCGATAGCGGGGGAATCTCTTCAATATCATCGAGATTTCAATGAGACGAGCCTCCTATGCAGATCGATCCCGGTCAGTAGCGCAGCAAGCGAAAGGAGAAATCCTTGCGCGAAAATGGGGAGCGGGACGAGGGCGATGGGCGAGATGAGCAGGCAGAAGAGCAGGCAATTCGTCGCAAGATTGCCAACATAGTCCCACCCCTTTTTAGATAATAGTACATAAGCCCAGGCAAGAGTATGAACAGAGAGTGTGGAGACGAAGACGGAGTGGAGAGCGAGCTGATGTTCGCTTAGAAAGACGATTCCGATACTGCTCACGAGAACCAGCCATAAAGCAAAAACAAAAACGAGGTAGCAGAGGCGATATTTCAAGTTGAAGTCCGGTGCACAGTCGAAGCCCTGTTTCGGAGCCGCCGTTCCTGCAATCAATCTCCGGTTGTAGGAGATGACCTGATAGATGGCGTACCAGAATCCGTGAAATAGAGGGAGCCTGAACAAGGGAGTCAGGAACGGGAATTTTGTCTGGAAGATGAAGAAAAGGGCATCGATTCCGTAGATCGTCGCTCCTGTTTTCGAATCGAGAAGCGGTATTTCATGCCGGGCGCGATTCAGATCAATCGATGCTTTGTGGGTCTCAGTCGCTGTTGCAAATCCGACCCGGTTTTTCGCTTGAAGCAGGTTCATCTGGACGAAGCCCTGAGTATAGAGCTGGCACATGGGGCAACTGTCGTCGTAGAGTATCACGCAGTCCTTCAAATTGGGTAGTTTCGTTACGTTTTTCATGGCGTTGCACAGTCCCTATCCGGTATATGGGGAGGAATCGAGTGTGCGCGAATTTGAAGGGTGTCGATGCCGCCCGAGTTGGTTTATGAATACATTTTCAATATACCACACATTGTGATTTTTTTCACGAATTATTTTTTCAGGATGGATTCGGAACCTTTCGAAGCGGGGAGATTTGTGGCAATTGTCCAAGTATTTTCAACATCCGGCCAAAAAAGCAAACGTCTTTCAGACGAAGAGACCTTCAATGCGGGAAGCTCTTGGCGTTCGCACCCCCGGCGATGGGACGCCGCCCCAACCTTAGTGGAAGGAGATCGGATAGTTGGAATTTTTGGGGCTATTTGATCGATTTGCATTGTTGTTGAAAGACGAGTAAGCCTCCGCCGCCAACACTCATACCCCGGTCTTGCGGACTGAGCTCGGCGCTGGGGGCGCAACTCCTGCATGACTTTCAATCCCCAAACTCTCCAAGTATTTAACTTAACAAAGACTGATCTCCCGATCCCAGT
>JAYVOT010000995.1:0-3295 GCA_043757795.1 Chthonomonadaceae bacterium
AATTTGCTATTCTTCCCCTATCTTTTTTCTACGTATGCCGTGCATTACGCTGCGCATCTTCGCAACGTAATTTAAATTTAAAAGTTAAAATGTATTTGCCATGCTAGGGATTCTTCTTAACCGGACTAGGAGCTAATAATCCTGCGAGGAATGCAATCGTGGTGGAAAACAGTGTGAGCGCATTTTCCCCCTTGATCATGTACGTTACGCCTGTCTTAAGCTCGACATTCATCCCTGCGACGATGGCGTATGCGGAAAACAACATCACCAATGCGCATGAAATCACGATTGTCAACCAGATTGCGTTTGTGGTGGGTGGCGTCGGATTCGGGAGAGCGCGCGTCGTTTGCAGTTGAACCTCTGCGAGAAGCGTTTTAAGAGTTTGCTCCGGGTTCGCCTTGAGTAGTTCAATCGTAGATTCGTTTTTAAGCGCATTTTGGACTAGCAGTTCAGCTGAACGCATCTGTTCGGACATGTCGGTTCTCCTATGGATTTATGCTTCTTTTTGAATTTCGCTTTGAGCCGCAACGACGAAGAAAAGCGTATCCGATGCGTAGTATCCGAGTTTACTCGTCAAGAATTCTAACTCGAAGTCGAATACCAGCATCGATTTCACTTATTTCCATCTCTCATTCGACGGTTTTGATGTCAATAGCAACGGACTTGCCCGGATTATCCGCTTCTACCGGATGACGACTTTCACTCTGATAAAACTCATTTCCTGTTCGAGTCTTGCTACCGCCCCCGTAGCGCCAGGAAATCATCCAGGGCTTCTTGCCAGGGTTTCAGGTCGTCGCGACCCTGAAGCTCAAGGGCGTAATGGCGCATCACGGAATAAGCCGGGCGTTGCGTGGGGGAGGGCCAGCTTGCAGCGGGTTGCGGATGAACTACGACGTTCTTGATTCCCGCTTTTTCGATAGCGGTTTTAGCGAATTCATACCACGAGCAGGAGCCGGAATTGCTCACGTGGTAGGTTCCGTAGAGAGAGCGGTCTAATTGGGAGATTGCAATTCGTGCAAGGTCTTTTGTGTGGGTGGGGCTACCTATCTGATCAACAACGACGGAGAGTTCCGGCTTGGTTTTCGCCAGATCAAGCATCTTGCCGGGGAAGTTCGGTCCGTTTACTCCGAAAAGCCAGGAAGTGCGCAGGATAAAATGTTCGCGGCATAGTTGCTCAACGTATTTCTCGCCTGCAAGTTTGGAGGCTCCGTAGTGGCTGAGAGGGTTGGGGGAATCAAACTCCGTGTAAGGGGTCGTTTTTTTGCCGTCGAAAACGAAATCCGTGCTGATGTAGATCATTTTCACGCCGGAAGAGCCGCAGGCAGAGGCGAGATTCCAGGTTCCAAGTCCGTTGATCTTATAGGCTAAGTCCGGGTTGCGCTCGCAACCGTCGACGTCCGTATAAGCAGCGCCATGAAAGACAAAGTCCGGCTTTTTCTCACGGATGCAGTCGATCACGGCTTGCGTGTTCGTGATGTCGAGCGGTATCCACGGTTGCACGGACACCCCCTCTCGCGCACTCACGTCCGTTCGTATCGCCTCATGTCCCGCCGCTTCCAACATAGCGGACACGTCGATACCGAGCATTCCATTCGCCCCGGTCACTAGAACTCGCATATTAGAACCCTCGCTTTCACGGAATATTGAGCGGTTTTTGATACTCCAAACCCAACAGGCCCGGCTTGTCGTAGAGAAAGAGCAGCACGACT
Source organism: Chthonomonadaceae bacterium (assembly GCA_043757795.1). Taxonomy (GTDB): domain Bacteria; phylum Armatimonadota; class Chthonomonadetes; order Chthonomonadales; family Chthonomonadaceae; genus JAYVOT01. Next base: position 1,710 of record JAYVOT010000995.1, read on the forward strand.
GACACAAACCAGCAAATGATCGCCAATTGGAGCATTCGATCTTTTCGAAGGGCGTCTTCGGGCGCGCCTCCCTCTCCTTTTTGATAGACCAAATACAAATATCTGCAAACTCCGTAGAGAACGAAAGGGATCGTGATCCAAAGGTGCGGGTGCGTTTTGGAGGTATCCGACTCGATCGTATAGACGGAGTAGCAGACGATCGTGATGCCCGCCACGATATTGATCATCTGCTCAAGAAAAGGGAGACTATACTCCTGTAAAATCTTTCGATGTTCCGTAGCCTTATCTCCAAGTTTGATTAGCTCCTGCCGACGTTTGCCGAAACCAAGAAACAGAGCGAGTTGCAAAGTACAGAGCAAGAGCCATGGAGAGACAGGAACGTGAATCACGAGGCCGCCGGCGCTTGTTCTAAGTACGAAGCCTATCGCGATCGAGAAAACATCCAGAAGAACTTCATGTTTCAAGTAGAAGTTGTAGCCCAGTTGCAGTAGAAAGTAGGCAAGAGCGACGACGCCGAAGTTTTTATCCAGCACAAAACTTGCAACTATGCTGCCAATGGAAAAGAAGAAGAAGCACGCCCAAGCGATTGGAATTGGAAGGACTCCGGCAGCGATAGGTCGTTTGCATTTCTCCGGGTGCGCCCTGTCGTTTTCGACATCGAGAATGTCGTTCATGAGATAGACGCCGCCCGCGACAAGAGAGAAGAGGAGGAAAGCAGCGGAGGCGAAAAGGAAATTATGGGGAGCTTTGAACGGGTTTGTGAGCTGACCGGAAAAGACTAAAGCCGCAAAAACGAATAGATTCTTGATCGCCTGCTTTGGACGCATTCCTATCAGGATCGCTTTGCAGATCGTGAAAACGCTCTGTGACTTCTTGGTTTCGATGGATAATGCTCCGGAAATGGCGTTGGTGATATCAGGTTTTGTTGAAGGATGCGGCAATTCGCTCCGTCAATCCTGTGGTAGAGTGTCCCGCTTCGAATGAAATAAGTACGACTTCGCCGCCGTTTTGACGAACGGTTTCAGTTTCCGGCATCCGCTCAATCTCATAATCGCCGCCTTTGACATGAATATCCGGACGAATTATCGAAAGCGCTTTGACGGGCGTCAACTCTTCAAAGAGGGTGACATAACTTACGCACTCTAGAGAAGCGACAAGCTCCGCTCTCTCCTGTTCCGGAACGAAAGGACGAGACTCGCCCTTTAGCTTTCTGGTGCAGGCGTCAGTATTCAAGCACACTACAAGCACGTCGCCCAACGCTCTCGCTGCCTTGAGGTAGCGGACATGTCCGACATGAAGGACATCGAAAATACCGTTTGTCGAAACGATCTTTTTGCCAGCGCGTTTGTCGAGTTCAAGCGCTTCCATCAATTCGTCAATATTCATCGCGAACTGCGACATGTGCGCTTATCCTTTTGCCACTCCAAGCTTAGGTAATATATTTTACCTTGTTGAAAGGCGTTTTTACACAGTGGATTTTCACATAAGCAGGGCTAGCGCATCTAAATTCACTTCAGCAAGTGCCAACAAATATCAACACTTAAAATCATTCCTTTTCTCTATCGAAAATGTTCGTTGAAATGGGT
>JAYVOT010000996.1:0-3292 GCA_043757795.1 Chthonomonadaceae bacterium
CTGATTGCAAACATCAACGCGACCAAAAATGACTACGTTGTAAACCTGTTGCACTGCGTCGCGATTCCCCGATATTCTACAACGCAAATCGAAGCTAAACTTCAAATGCTCTATTTCAACAAAGAACAGTTAGCCCCCGCAACTTATATGGGTTCTCAAAGGACGCGTACGGAGGTCGCGGAAAAGTATCATTTCGCACTTGCGGCAATTGAAATGAAGGCTAAAACCGCTCTTCCTACCCTCATGAAGGGCAAGGAGTATCGAACGCAAGAAGCGGAATGGAGCGTGCTCATGCGCCCGGTCGTCGCTTCCAAGCAGGAGTGCCTGAGTTGCCACAGCAGCAAAAACATCGGCGACACGTTGGGCGTGATGGTCTACGCTGTTCGTGCGCCGAAGGGTGACAATCTAAAGAAAATCAGTTTGCGGTGAAGGCGGGAATACCGGATACTGAAAGTACCCGTCTTGCGGTTTGAAGACTTGCAAGTTGCAACTACGCTTTCCCGCGAGCGGCTTCCAACTGAGACAGTTTCCGTGCTTGTCGGAAACTCAGAACATCGTGAGTCCAGGTTGGCAGAACCGCTGTCATCCCGATCTCTTCGAGAGTGTGATAGATGCCGACGCCGATCATCAACCAAATCGTCCATCCGTCCTGATGGGTGAGGAAAAGCGTCATGAGAGCGAGATAAATGGACGCGCCCCACGCCTTAGCGGAGTAGCTGTGATAGCAAGCGGGTCTCCGATATTTCAACAGGCCTGTGATCAGCCAAACTGCCTGCAATCCTGCAAGCGCTATAAGAGGCGTTCGATACTGCAAAACGATCTCTGGGAAGCTCCAATACGCGCTGATCGCGACTGCGGCGTAGAGGCAGATGTCTGCGAAGCTGTCCGCCTGCCTCAACCTCGGATTGCTGACCCCCAGTTTTCGTGCGATCATCCCGTCGAACACGTCCCCGAAAAACGCTCCGGAAAAAGCCATTAAGAAAACGATTCCCGGATGTCCGTTTCTCGCCTCCCACAACAGAAACGGGGCGGTCAACGCCCGATTTATAACGATGAACCAGGGCGCGTAAACCCCGTATTTCCTCCACAGACTCTTCAACAACTCCCATTTTTCCTCAGGCATAATAGTTTCCTTTCAATTGCAATAATCTATTATAGGGGTTGAAAAGCGTTCTCGCATGAGCCAAAGGAACTATATTTCAGCTAGCGAAGTAGGAACAATCTGCTATACACGAGGGTTGCGCACCTTTTCAGGATTCCAAAACAGAAGGAACCTCTCCTTGAAAAGGAGAGGTTGAGACATAGCCGTTCAGCGGCGGCGATTGGCGAGATGGCTATAATGGAGTTTTGCGAGTCCGTGCCCCCGGCGCGAAGTGATGCCATCTCTCCCCAACCGCCCTTCTCCGGCGCTACGGGCGGAAGGACGGTTGGGAGATGAGGGAGGCTCCGGGCCAAACTTATTTCTTTCGTCCTTTTACCGGGTAATCTTTCCAGACCCACTCAAGAGCCTGCGGGAGTGTCTGCCGGACGACTCTGCCGTCGACATGCCCCGATTCGCGTGCAAAAACGTACTGATAATGATATTTTTTCGCCTTTAGCGCCGCTGACATTCGCTGATTCGCCATCACCCAATTATGGTAGGTCGGCTCGTCATCCTTGTAACGGTTGTCATATTCGCCGACGTGCATCCAGATTCGTAGCGGTTTCGCCTTACTCTGTTTGATGAAGCGCTCGTGATACTCCCAGGCGCCATGCGGCGATTCCGGATTGAGAGGCGATTGCTGATTCACAAACGTTCCGGAATAGCTCAGCACTCTGCGATAGAGTTCAGGGTGATACCACGCCATTGTAAAGGCGCAGGCCGCGCCCGAACTTCCGCCCATCGTCATTCGAGCTTTCGGATCTTTCGTGAAGGTCACATGATAATCTTGCGTGATTTTAGGGAGGACTTCCGTCTCGATGAATTCCGCGTATTTGCCGGATACAGTGTCGTATTCCAAACCTCTTTCGCTGCCGATGGAGTCGCCGCCGCCTGAATTTATCATCACTGCGCACATTGTCGGCAGGCGGTGATCCGCGATCATATTATCCAGAATTGTGGGCAGTTCTCCGGCTCCCATGCTGTCTTGCGAGACGATGAAAGGCGCCGGGGTTCCGGGAACGTACTGGCTTGGCACGTAGACCGTGACGTTTCTTTTGTAGGGAACGACTTGTCCCGGAGCGGTTTTGCTGATGCCCGAATAGATCTTACTGTCGGTTGAATCCATCGTGAAGCGATAGATCATCCCCTTCGGGGTTCCTTCCCTCGGCGTAAGTTCCAGAGCGTTCGCGTACGGAGGACCGATCACATAATCGCCCTCGCCGGCAGTAGGTGAATAGGGTTTGAACATCGTGAAGTCAATCGGGGGCGCTTCAGCGGAGACTTTAGTGTCTGGGATCGCGGGAGATTCTGCATTGGAATACATTGGAAAGGCACTTGTCAATAGGCAACAGACCGCAATCCCACTTAAAAACTTGATAATCAAATTCAACTCCTACTTTAAAATGGATGCTTTAGAAGTTCGTTTTTGCGAAGCGAGATTCCTTCTGCAATAATCGAAATGCAACTGAAAAGCGGGTTTGGCGATGGCGTATTGTTCCTTTCCGCGTCGCCGCGCCCAAACCCACAGGCGCCTGCCCCTGCCGTCATTCTAAAGGGTTTGAAATACTTCCTTCCCAATATAGGGACTGAATGAAGCGCCGGGAAAATGATCGCGATAGCGCCTCGGAAGGGGATACGGATTCCCAAAAATAAAAAATCCCGCTCCAGGAGCGGGGCGGGATTTTTTCCAGTGATCAGGAGATCGTTGCAGGCTCTTCCAGAGGCGGAAGCCCCTCGTCTTCCATAGGAGGAAGACCTTCGTCGATCCTCTGCGCTTTTTTGAAGATAACCGAGCCTTCGTACATCTCCGCTCGAATCGTGTCGCCTGCTCGGAAAGTTCCTCGCAGAACCTCCTCCGAGAGTGGGTCTTCTATGAGACGCTGGATAGCTCTTCGTAGCGGCCGCGCTCCCATAGTCGGGTCGAAGCCCTCTTTTGCGATGTACTCTTTCACATCCGGAGAAACTTCAAGGTAATAGTTTTGCGACTGGACTTGATTGTTGACTTTTGCGATCATTAAATCAACTATCTGGAAGATCTCATCGGCGGAAAGAGGATGGTAGACGACGACTTCGTCTACTCGGTTCAGGAATTCCGGTCGGAACACCTTCTTCATCTCGTCCATGACGCGATGCTTCATCGCCTCATAGTTT
>JAYVOT010000997.1:0-3287 GCA_043757795.1 Chthonomonadaceae bacterium
CCAGTTTCCCGGATCCATGTATCCGACCGACACGAGAAAAGCGGGACCGGAGAAGGCGAAAACTTTTTTCCAGAAACTTCCGTTCTCCGGAATGGGAACCGTTCTATCGAGTTCTTGCCCGCTCACGACAGATTCCGGAGAGGCTGAAATAGCCGATTGATCCATTATTCCGTCACCTCCGATTTTGCGAGTTCGGCTGTGATCGCCTCTTCCACAAAGATGTTCTGCGCCGCTTTAGGCGCTACGCGCACGATTTCACCTCCCACTCTCAACAGATAGGCTCCGCCAAAAGGCTCTTGTTCTAGAAACTCGATGGAAGTTCCCGGAAGAAGTCCCAGTTTTTTTAAGTGCCTCAGCAACTCCGAGTCCGTATCTTGCACTCGGTAAATTCTCAGAAGAGCAGGTTGATCTTGCGTTGCAAGCGAGTGATGCGGGGCGGTTTGAATTTTGCCTTCACGAGTGGGAATCGGGTCGCCGTGCGGACAAAAAGCTGGAAATCCCAACATCTCGTCGATTTTCGCCTCGAAAGTTTCACTGATGTAGTGCTCCAGCTTTTCCGCCTCTTGATGTACTTCATCCCAGGAATACCCGAGCGCCTCTACAAGATACTTCTCCAAAAGCCGATGATGCCGGATGATTTCCAACGCCATCTTCTCGCCGGCTTCAGTCAATTTTACGCCTTGATAGGGCGTGTGCGTCGTCAATCTAAGCTCAGTCAGACGTCGCAACATCTTGCTGACAGCGGGCGGAGTGACGCCGACTCGCTCGGCAATATCTTGCGTCGAAACGTTTTCGTTGTCGCAAGCCGCTTTGTATACCGCTTTGATATAGTCCTCAACCGAAGGAGTCGCCATAGTTGCCTCCCTTTTCAAAAATTAATTTGTCATAGTATGTCACATTACATGAGTTCAGTCAATACTGAAATTAACTTCGGTTAACTCTCAAGTGTTGTTTCGTGATTGTCTCACAGTGCAAGATGTGCTATAATCCTGATTGCCCAAATCAGTAAGTTGATATAATTTATCCGTCGTGCCATTTCACCCCAATCATTCAACAAGAGGTTTAGAATGCGCTCTTTGCTCAATATCTTGCAGTTGTCTCCCACTGAGACTTTGAAAAAAATAGCTGTCTACAGGAATATCGAAGCAGCGAAATTGAAAACGGTCAAGGACAAGAAACAACTCGCTCAACTGCTGGCGAACGAAATCATCAAGAGGGACAGCCTCCTCTCCGCTATTCATACGTGCAACTTGCGCGAACTTAGACTTCTACAAGTTTTGGCGACGAAAGAGCCGAGCGATGCGATTTATTGGCGCGGGGCGCTCTCTAATCTCGTCTACAAAAACGAGACGGCAGTAAACGATACGCTTCAATCTCTCACTGAGAAAGGGCTTGCATTTAAAACCGGCGAACATGTTTTCGTCTCGGAGCAGCTTCGCTCGCAGGTTCCGGTTTCGCTGGCGGACAGATACAGCGTAGACAAGTGCCTTTCTAGTTATGATGCGCCTTCAATCAAACGTTTGATGGATAATCACGGCTTAAGCTCTTCTACAAAAGGTCAGAATGTTGAGCGACTCGTGAGTTTCCTGCGCGTGCAGTCGAATATGGATCGCATTATCACTCAGTTGTCCGACGACGAGACCCAAGTTCTCAACTTGATCTTGTCCGAGTCCGGAGCTGTCACACCAATTCAAGTCGTCAACGCGATCGGGTCTAAATATCGCGATGATTTTTTCAGATACGATTGGCAGGATCGCTGGAAAAAAGGCCAAGAAAACAATCCGATCGATCGTCTTCTTGGCAAAGGTTTGATCTACGCGGTCGCCCACTCTTACGGTTACAATTTTTATCTTGTCGTGCCTTACGACCTAATTGCCGTAATAGCGGATCGCAACAGGGCGAATCTTTGGGACTCCGTACCTCCGCGCGTCCAAAAGGCCGATCAGCCTCCCCCCTTCACTACCCGACATGAAAATCTTGTAAAGGATGTCGTCTCCCTGCTTGGCAGTTTCGCCTTGACGGACATGCAGCGCACGAACACCGGATATATCCACAAAACCGCTCTCAAAAACGCTGCGAAACAGCTGTCAATGCAAGACGACCGGTACGCTTCTTTTCTATATTCTATGTTGAGAGACTCGCAAATGATTCGTATGGATCCCGACAAGGAGGTTTACCGAATCACGCCAGGAGGGTTGTCCTGGCTTGCAAAAGACAGTTTTGGTCAGGCGACGATGCTCTACGACACCTGGGCGCTTTCCCACTTCTGGGGCGAGATGTATGAAGAACCGCTTCAAAAAAGTAACGCCTATAGGTATGCGGATATGACTGTTAACATTCGCAGATCCGGTCTGAGTCAAGTTGCATTAGCGGATTCAGACGGTTTTTACATTACAGAGTCGCTTGAATTTTCGCTCTCCTACCATTTTCCATTGCTATTGAATGGCGAGGGGAATCTAGATTACGGCTTGGTCGAGTCGATGACGACCTTCTTGCACTCGCTAATTAATGAATGTCTGTATTGGCTTGGCGCAGTCGAACTTGGATGGCAAACGCAACCTCAGACTCAGTCGCTAGACGGGGATGCGCCCGCAAGAGGCAGAGGGGCGAAGAAAGAGACGACAACAACGACGCAACCCAAGCCAGTCCCGCTCTCTTTTCGATTGACGCCGCTGGGCAAATCTCTTTTGGGGCTGCCGGGATCGGAAACGGTCGAGAGCGCGCCCGTAGAGAGTCACTTCATTGTTCAGGCGAACTCGGAAATCTTTTTGACGCCCTATCTGGCTCCTTCTTTGCGCTATACGTTGACGCTTTTCACGGAGATTCCCAAAGCCGGCGCCAACAACGTCGTATTGCTCTCGAAAGAGGCTGTCCGAAAAGCTCTGGACAAGGGGCTAGGCATTGATGAGATCATGGCTTTTCTACAGAAATACTCGCGAACCGGGGTTCCTCAAAATGTAGAATATCTGTTGCGAGAAGTTGCGGGCAAGCATGGACATATTCACATAGGCAAGGTGTCTATGTACTTGACGACGGACACTCCGTTGGTGATGAAGGAACTGCAGGCGAGAAGAGAATTTCAACCTTTCTTCGTTCGCAATCTTACGGATACGATCGCCCTGCTGAGCGCGGAAGACGGCGCAAAACTTCTGCGAGACCTCCGAAAAGCAGGGTATCTACCTGTTTCCGATGACTATGACAGCGGCAAACTTACCATCCCGGATGTATCGGCGGAGGCAACGCCTATTGCAATCTCAGTAGAATCTCCGTCTGACAGAACCCCCGTT
>JAYVOT010000998.1:0-3285 GCA_043757795.1 Chthonomonadaceae bacterium
TGTTCATTTTGAGAACTCGCTCGATATCTTCATCTAGATCATTATCCCAACTGAATAGGTCTTCGGTGAATGCATTGAAATAGAGCGTATTTTGTTGACCGTTATTTAGTTTCTTGTTGTTTTCTTTGAAGTCCATCGAAAGACGGGTCTTTCCAGTCCCGTTGTAAGCAAATAATAGAACGACGTTTTTATTTTCCCTGTCACATTCAGCACGAATTTTCTCGGATAATTCAGGGATCGATTTATAATTCGTGACCGTCATGGTTTTGCCTCATTCATAGTTGGAAACAACTGTTGCATCAATCCTTTTTTATGTTCCTTAAGGGCTTCGAGCTTTTGGGTTTGTGCGGAAACCAGTTCGTCGAGGGATGTGAGGCAGTCTGCAATTCTCTGCTGTTCTGCCAATTCGGGCGAAGCGATATTGAAATTCTTCAATGAACTTGATGACAACTCTTTGAATGTGTTGCCTGCACCTAAATCGATCAGCGCTGGCTTGTAAAACAACAGCATATAGTAAAGGAAATTGGTGTTTGTATTAACATTGGGTATCAAGCCCTTGCACCCCTGATTGATCGCCATTTTTGAAATGTTTATTGCCAGATGACCGATAGGTGCGCGTACAGAAATGATAACGGAACCTATCGGGAGTAGTTCAGACGAGCAATTACTTAGACCTAGTTGTGATATTCGCCTTGCCGTTGAATGCACAAATCTGTTTTCGCTCTTTCCCATTTCAGCAGGAGTCAACCATTCAATCTTGCCATTCCAATATTGTGGATTTGATGTATCTGGCGTACCGCCTTGAGTGATCCTTGAACATAGCTCAATCAATGGTTTTACTTCCCACCCCCCCGCATCCCGGAACTCAGGGAAGCGCAATTTCGGAACTGTCTCGCCCTCCGCCGGAAAAAGCTGTTGCATCAGCCCAATTTTATGCACCTTGAGGGCTTCGAGTTTTTGGGTTTGTGCGGAAATCAGTTCGTCGAGGGTAGAGAGGCAATCTGCAATTTTCTTTTGTTCACCTAGGTTTGGGAGATATACTTTCAGTGCTTTGATTATCTGTAAGTTTAGGCCACCTCTTCCCTCACCACCTGCCGATAGACTTCTCAATTCTTCATATCTATTGTCTAAATCATGATATAAATAGAAGCTGTGAAATAGTGAATCATTTGGAAATATTGCAGCAATTGACTGATTTGTGCACAGTTCAATCATATTGATGGCAACTGTGCCACGGGTCTTACCTTGCCCTGCGAGTCCAATTAAAATACAATATTTTGGTATTTGACGAGTGCTTGATTTTTTAAGTCCAAACTCTGTAATACGTCCATGCACTTCATTAACTATTTTGTTATTTAATTCTCCGGAATTCATCCAACGAATGTTTCCATTCCAATATTTGAGCTCATTTGTACTAGGTGTCCCACCAGCTATCACATCCCTGCTAATATTTCCAATAGTGGTTTCATCCCACCCCCCAGCATCCCGGAACTCAGGGAAGCGCAGTTTGGGGACTCTATACCCGTCTTCCGGGCGCTCGGTTTCTGCAATGTCGGCGCTACCGGTCATAGACTTGCAACCCCGAAATCTCTCTGCCTTGCGCCAGTTTGCGAAGATAGGGGCTGAGGTCCGCCATCAGCGCCGTCTCTTTTTGCGATCTCGCCTTCCAGCCTAAGCCGAGAGGTTGGAGGAGGACAGTGAGGCGTTCGCCGTCGAAGATCATTCGCCGCAGAACGGTTTCGACGAATGGCTTCAGTGCGAGGTACTCCAGGTCGTGCGCGTGTGCGATCTGCGCCAGCTCCGCGTCGTTTTTCATCGCCTTGAAACGTTCGTAACTCTTCTTCAACTCCTCCGCCTCGTAGGATTTGCCAGTTTGGATCGTCTCGATGAACTCGACGATGGCGTCTCGGTCGTCCAGAAACTTGGAGTCTGCCTGAATAATCCCGATGATTCCTTCCCGTGTGAGGTTGGATTTGCCAGGCAGTTGTTGAGAAAGTCGCGCAAGCAACAGCATGATGTAGTCGTAGTCGATGATGGCGGAAGCGAACAGCACGAACTCGAAATCGAGCTGATCGATATTTTCCGGGACTTCCTGCCCTTTGTCCTGAATCGCCTTCAGTTGCAGCGCCGTTTCTATGTAGGCGGCCCGAAAACCTTGTTGACTCGCCCTGGGTAGAATGGTCTCGATGGCAGTTTTCTCTTCCGGCGTCAAGTCCGTATACTGGTCGATCAGAATCTTGAGTTTCTGAACTTCCTTGAACCGGTTGATGAAGACCTCTTTCGCCGCATCGCCCTTCAGGTTAATAACCTCTTCCGGAGCGTATTCCAAACCCTGAGAGACCATGAAGGCTTCCAGCTGTTTCACCATTTTCGTGAGTTGTCGAATGACGACAGGCGCTTCCTCGACCAGCCAGACTTTTCTGGGAGATTCGGAGTGTTCGCCGGAGAACAGCGTCACAGCTTCATCGACTGCAGTTTCCTGAAGCCGAAAATCGAGGATATTGCCATAGGGTTTGGTGTCGTTCAGCACCCGGTTCGTGCGGGAGAAAGCCTGAATCAGCCCATGATATTTCAGATTTTTGTCCACATAGAGCGTGTTCAGAAATTTGGAGTCGAAGCCTGTCAGTAGCATATCTACCACAATCGTCACATCGATTTTGTTCGAGCGCGGCAGATCGCGGTTCGAATACTGTTGGTCTTTGATGCGTTTCTGCACATCTTGATAGTAGAGGTCGAACTCGGCGATAGTGTGATTAGCCCCGTATTTGATGTTGTATTCCGCAAGAATTCGCTTCAGAGCCTCTTTTTTCTTCTCCGGTTCCACCCGGTTGTCTTCCTTCTCCTGAGGCAAGTCCTCCTGAATCTGCCGAATGTCCAGTCCCAAATCCGAAGGCGGGGAGAAGACGCAGGCGATATTCAGTGGAGCGAAATCCGGATCGAGTTTTTGCTTCTCCGCCTGCATTTGGGAGAAAAGAGCGTGGTACTCGATTGCGTCGTTGATGGAAGCGGTTGCCAGAATCGCATTGAACTTTCGCTCGTTTGTGGCGGCGTTGTGTTTCGCGAAAATCGTTTCGATTATTTTGCGCTTGGAGGGTTGAGCCGGAGCTTCGCCATCCGGCCTGTAGTAGTCGATATGAAATTTCAGCACATTGCCGTCTTCGATAGCGTCTGTGATCGTGTAGGAGTGCAACATCTGCTGAAACAGGTCTTCCGTAGTTTTGAGGATCGCCTGCTGATTGTCGATCTGTTTGTACCGGGCGTTCTTCTCGAAGATGGGAGTGCCGG
>JAYVOT010000999.1:0-3260 GCA_043757795.1 Chthonomonadaceae bacterium
CCAACAGCGCATGTATCTCGCCGGAATTCGCTTCAAAATCGACAGCTTTCAGAGCGACGTTCGAGTCATATCGCTTAGTTACTCCCCGCATCGACAGGAATGGGGCGGACGCGAGTTGCAAACCCGAAGGCGCTGCGAGCGGAGTTCTCTCTACGATTTCACGCGCATTTTGCATGTGATGTTTACCTTCTGCGCCCTCTCTCCGATTTGCGCCGCCGCTCAGAGGGACGGATAAGGAACTGCCAATTTTAGGGGCGCCCCCACCCCGACCCCGCCTCCTAGACTCTCGCTACGCGTCGTTAGAAGAGGGGAGGAAGAGTCTTGGAGACGGGAGTCTTGCTAAGAAGCGCCGGGAGCGCTTTTTGCATCGTGTACGAAGCACGGACGGCGAAACGCCACAGAGACCGGGAATTTATTCCTGAGACTAAAAAAAGCGCCATTGAATCGTGTAATTTGATGCACGTACTCACTTCGTGACGTTCATCGTACCGGAGGTGATTTTTTTTTGAGCTTCTTCGATTTTCAGCTTTAGATCGGCGGGTATCTTGCTCACAAGCCCTGGGTTCAGAATGAAGCCTATAGCGCCGCTTTGCATGTCGAAGGGTTTGTCAGTCGGTTTGAAAGTTCCGTCTTTCGCGCCTTTTGCGATCATTACCCAGACTTTCTCATTGTAAATCGGAGCGCTAGCGATGACGACATCAGGCGCAGCCGCGTTCTGATCGCTATTCGTGCCGAGTGCGTAAACCAGTTTGCCGGATTTGTTCTTTTCCTGAACCGCTCCGAAAACGCCCTGCGCCGCCGCGTCCACGTCCTGCATGATGAAGTCGGCGCCTTGATCTATCAGCGGCAAGGTCGCGGACTTCGCTTTATTCGGATCATCCCAGCTGCCTGTGTAGACCGCTTTCAAAACCTGAATTTTGGGGTTGACCGCTTTCGCGCCTTTCTCAAAAGCTGTAAAGGCGCTCTTCACCGGCGCAATGTCCTTTGCCCCTACCATCGCGACTATTCCGGTTTTGCTCATACCGCCTGCCAGCATTCCTTCAAGATAGGCCCCGTCCTCCAGTTGAAGGACGATGGGGGTGGTATTAGTGCCTATTTTTCTGCCGGAGGAGATTACGAAGAGCGTTTTAGGGAAGTCTTTTTCGATCTTCAGAGCGATCTCTTCGTACTCGTTGCCGTGCGCGAAAACGACGTTGAATTTCTTGCTTGCAAAGGCGGTCAGGCTCTTTTCCTGATCGCTCGCTGATTTCTGATTGTCGACGCTCGCGACTTGATCGTCTTTCAAACCCAATTCCGCTTTGACGGTTTCCAACCCTTTCAACCCCCCGGCGTTCCATCCGTTGTCGCTAGTGGGACCTGAAGCGACTAGGGCTACTTTGAAATCCGAACTTGGAGATTGGGTAGCGGAGTTTGCATCCTGTTTCTTATCGGAAGGGTTGCAACCGACGAGTGTGAAGGCGGCGAAGGTTATAGTTGTCAAGGAGAAGAGGACTTTGCAGCAAGTCTGTTTCCGGAAACTGAATGAATGCAACATTCTTGTCTCTTTCTGTTTGTGGTCTGCGATGCTGAGGTTGATTTTGTCAAACGATATATTTCATACGATTTTACGAAGCCGTGTTACTGCATGAGAAAGGGGCATAATTCGCGCCAGATTCCCTATTCCTCCTTTCTTTTACTGCTTTTTACCTACTCTTTCGCGACCAAATGCTCCAACAACGCATTCGGGGCTTTCTTGTAGGGCCAGGCGAAGGCATGTCGGAAAGCGGCGTCTTGACATTTTCGCAATTGGTTGAAGTCGATCACGTCCAATGTCAACAGATTTTCGTACTCGAAAGGAAGTCGCACGTCGTGAAGACCGGGATTGTCCGTACAGATCGCGATATCGACGCCAGCTTTTTCACATCGATCAAAAACAGTTTTGAGCGTGGCGAGGTCTTTCAAAGTCGTCGTTTTGAGATAGGAGGTCGGGCAGACTTCCAGGCACTGACCTCTGCTCGCAACTGTATCCAAAAGATCCGGGCGGTGGAGAGGAATCTGAATTCCGTGCCCGATTCTATCAAGGTAGGGCAGAAGTTCCGGATAAAAGCCGTTTTCAGTCTCGAACAGATGGCAGGTCGTTTTCAATCCGAGCGATCTTGCATACTGAAACAAATCGATCAACTCATCAAGTCTTCCGGCATAGAGGGTGTCCGGTCCGCTGAGATCGATGCCGCAGACCTTGTCTCGCTCGCTCGCGGCAAGGTCGATGATCGCTCTGTTGATGTGGGTAGGCAATCTGCTGTGCATGCACAATATCTGCTTCAGCATCACGGGATACGCTTCCATTTTCCCCGCGAGCGCAACAGCATGAACGATGTCTCGCATCTGCGCGATGCGTTGCGCTTCCGTCAGCTTCGGATTCGTGCGATAGTAGGGAGTGTGGCGAAGCTCCAAATAGATCACGCTCTCAAAAATGTAAGCTCCGCGAACGAGCTTAGAGACGAAGTAAGAGAGGGTTTCGACCTGCTGAACGTGCTCTACAAGCGTGTGAAGTTCTAGAAACTCGGTCAAACTTGCGCGAGGGCGCGTCAGAAAGGTTTCGAACTCTTCGTACTGCGGATATTCCGCCGCAAGAGGGTGGCGGCTCCGGTGCAGGAAACGCCAGAATATCCTCGGTACGACCGAACCTCCAAGATGTCGATGTAGTTCTGCGTGTAGTGGCATAGTAGTGATTCCGCTATTTCAAATGACTAAACGCTTTCAAAAGTTTAATTGCGTTGTTTTGCGCACATCCTTTGGGACGAGCGAAGCGGCGCGTCCGCTGTAAATTCAGCGCCTAATTCCCGGCACAAGCCAATATTTTTACTGGATGCAGCTTGGCGGCTCACCCTTCGCAAAGAGACTTGATATGTCGATTTTTTGTGAAATAATTGACATGTTTTCAAAACGCGTACGTTTGATGTACCTATTCTCACCCTGTAAGAAATTCAGTAATCGCGGATTCAGGTAGAGAATTTCTCTTCCATTTTTAATATTGTCCAATATACCGACTTCCGCCAATGCTTGCAAACTCAAACTAGCCGTTTGCCGTTTCAACAATTGAGCCTTCTCGACGGAACTAATTCGAATGTACGGTTGCTCGAAGATGAGTTCTAATAATTCACACGGAAGGGAGTTAAACGGCTCATGTTACGCAAACGACAGAGCGTCATGACGAGAGTCCCATGACTAAAGTCACGGTCTGGGTGGCGTTCCGCCGTGTGTGCTTCGCACACGATACT
>JAYVOT010001000.1:0-3258 GCA_043757795.1 Chthonomonadaceae bacterium
ATGGCATTGAAGAGGTCAACGGTTCGATCCCGTTATTCTCCATCCCTTATCTCGTACAACAACGCAATTTTGTTTGAGAAAAGGACATTCTCTTGCGAGACAATCTCTCCTCCATTTCCATTCACACTCCAACCAAATTCCCTCTCTTACAATGGACTCATTCGAGAACAACGCAATTTCTAAGGTTGTATCGATTAAAGAGCTTGGTTTCATCCGCATTTATCTTTCCTCTCCTTTGCGTTTCGGGCTTGATTTGCAGTGTAGCAGAGGCTCAGAAGGACACCGATATTCAATCCCAAATCCCGGACGTTTCCATTTTAGTGGTTCCAACCTCTCAAAATTCAGCTCGAATTTCCGTCGCGTATCGAAAAGAGGTCACAAAAGATCAAGTCAAGCAGGATATTTCACGCCTTGCGTTGAAAGGTTGGACTGTAGCTCCGAGGATTGAATTGCAGAATAGATCTATGCGTCCGGGCGACATCGTCAATTACCCTGCAACAACAAGCGCAACTTTTTCAGTGAGCGGCGCTCCGCAGTTTATAAACGGCGTTCCCGACATTTTAACATATGCCAGAGCTTTTCAACAGTGGGATCACATCGCCGCTCTTGTTTCGGTTGCGTCAAGACGATCGTCTACGGAAGTCCAAAAATTCGACAGTCCTGTTATTACCGTTGAACGCACGCAAGAAGAGAGTCTCGACCACTACGAAATAATAATTAAGGATCACACCGGCGTCTTGCCTGCGATAGTGTTCGGCACGAAGGAATCCGGCGTTCAAGGAGTTATTTCAAAGCCCTCCGATACGGGGCTGGCGAAGCCCGATCTATTCTCCAAAATATTGCCTTTTACGCTTCTTATCGTTGGAGCGGGCATTTTGACGGGAGCAGGAACTTACTTGATTTTTTCCAAATGGTCGAAGAAATCCGAAAAAAATTCCTAACTTTGAATGATCTCTATTTAAATAAGTTTACGAAATTTTAAGAGTTTGCCCCCGGCAAATCATAATTGACGGGAATATGGAAAGGAAAGTACTATGGGGCTTGAGCTTGAAGATATGATTCTCTGGGCGTATCAACAGAAGGCTTCCGACCTTTTTTTGCGCGGGAACACTGTTCCCGCGATAAGACAGCATGGAAAGATAGCTCCCACCCCATTTCCAGTTCTTTCCAACGAGGAAGTGACGCGTCAGTGTTATTCAAAACTGTCGCCGAAAATGATACAAGTTTTCGAGGACCACCATGAGATGGACCTTGCTTTTTCCGTCGGCGAAGATCTGCGAATCCGTATGAACGTCTACAAACAGCGGGGCGGAACCGCCACATGTTGTCGACTGATTCCCACAAAGATGAAAACTCTTGAAGAGTTGGGCGTTCCTACGAAAGTTAAAGACTTCACGCAACATCGCAACGGACTAGTACTTATCACGGGTCCTACCGGTTCCGGAAAGACGACCACGCTCGCTTCCGTCATCGACTTAATCAACTCCTCTCGCAGGGTCAATATCGTTACGATCGAGGACCCGATCGAGTTCGTCCTCAAAGACAAAATGGCGATCGTGAGCCAACGAGAAATCGGGATCGATACGGACAACTTTAACGTGGCTTTGAGACATGTTCTTCGACAGGCTCCCGACATCATACTAATCGGAGAGATGCGAGACCTTGAAACGATGAACATCGCCTTGCAAGCGGCGGAAACCGGCCACCTCGTTTTTGCGACCGTTCACACCGCAAGCGCCGCTGAAACGCTTGATCGTATTTCCAACATGTATCAACCCCATGAACGCCCGATGCTCTGGCTGAGATTGTCGGTTTCCTTGCGAGGCGTGCTCTCGCAAAAACTGATTCCTCGCGCAGACGGATTAGGCAGAATAGCGGGAATTGAATTAATGGACGTCACTCCAACGATCATTCAGATGCTTGAGAAGGGACAGTCCGACGATATCTACACCGCTATCCGACAGGCAGGAAACGAAGGATATTGGGGAATGCAGACGATGAACCAGTGTCTTTTGAACTATTACAAGAATGGTTTGATCTCGGAACAGGATGCCCTGGGAAACGCAGGACAGTTTACTGAATTGAAACAGATGATACGAATGGCTTCTTCCAGAGGCGAAATTCTTGGGACTGCTCCAAAACAAGCCCCACCGGTTCCCGGATTGCCAAGATAGTTCGATTTCGAGGGTTGCGCGTATGAAAGTCTCTCCTATACTTGCAACCCTCATATTTCCAAATGCGAGAGAGAGCCAATGATCACGATAGATCATCTACTTCACCAACTTGTTGACAATAGCGCTTCCGACCTTCACCTGAGAGTGGGGGAGCCGCCTGTCATTCGGATTCACGGGCGACTGACGCGCCTTGAGTTGCCTCCCCTGAATGATCGGGAGATGTATGATCTCATCCATCCGATATTGAATGCTGAACGTGAAACTCGTTTCGAGCAGACCAAAGAACTGGATACCTCTTATTCAGTTCCAGGGCTAGCTCGTTTTCGAGTGAATATTTTTCGTCAACAAGGGCATATCGGGGCGGTGATGAGGGTAATTCCTTTTAATATCAAGACGATTGACGAACTTGATATGCCGCAGATCACAAAGACCATCGCAATGTTGCCTCGAGGTCTCGTCCTGGTGACAGGACCGACGGGTTCGGGAAAATCTACCTCGCTCGCCGCGATGATCGATCTGGTGAATGAATCGAAACAGGGTCATATCGTCACGATCGAAGACCCGATCGAATACGTACATCGAGACAAGCAGTGCGCAATCAATCAGCGAGAGGTTGGAGTGGACACGCATTCGTTCGCAGCCGCACTCAAACACGTCATGCGACAAAACCCCGATGTGATTCTCGTTGGGGAGATGCGAGATCTTGAGACAATCCAACTCGCAGTCACTGCCGCCGAAACCGGCCACTTAGTCTTTGCGACTCTGCACACGACGGACGCGCCCCAAACTATCGACCGAATAATTGACGTTTTCGAGCCGGACGCGCAACAGCAAATACGAATGCAACTCTCTTCCGTACTACAGGCGGTCGTCTCACAAACTCTCCTGATGAAAAAAGACGGAAGCGGACGGGTGGCGGCATTCGAAGTGCTTATTTGCACCCCTGCAGTCAAGACTCTTATTCGTGAGTCGAAAACGCATCAAATCTACACGGATATTCAGACTGGACAGGCATTCGGAATGCAATCCCTTGACTCATGTCTGCTTGATCTGACGAAACGCGGACTCATAGAATACGAAGTAG
>JAYVOT010001001.1:0-3258 GCA_043757795.1 Chthonomonadaceae bacterium
GCGGAGGGAGCTGAATCTGCAATGAGAATCGCGAACGAAAAACACAACAAGGACAAACGTAGGAGTAAGGGTGAAAGGCGCATGATTTCGATTATACCCCATGCCTGCAAGCGGATTATGAGATTTGAAGAAGCCCCGAAAGGATTCACAGCGCAAGTAGGAGAAACTAGGTGTCGAGTTGACGCCCTTACTGAATGTCCGAATTCTTGTGATTGGGCTGAAATACGCTGACGAGAAAGGGAGTATTTGTCCATATGCGAACCGCTTCATTCCTGTTTTCAATGTGCGCATTCTTTCTCTTGTCCTCGATGTGCGCATCATTGCGTTCGGTGGCGCAAGACGACTCAGCCAAAGAATTTTCCGACGCCGTTCTAGATAAACGATGGAGTCGCGACCTCAAACCCGACTTAGTTGAAAACGTCACTTCAAAACGAGGAAAAATCGTTCTCAACGGACTCTGGAAGTTCTATCCGATTTCCTCGAAGGCGATAAGTCCTGCTGTGAAGGGATGGGGCTATATTCATGTTCCGGGCAGTTGGAGCGGGAGCGACAGGGGAGTGGACGCAACGATTCTACCCGGCAAAGGCGATCCGTGGAAAGATTTTGATGGCAATCAAATCTCAAGAGCTTTCTATGAGCGAGAAATCGTCATTCCCGAAACATGGAAAGACAGAACAATTCGCCTGGACTTGAAGCGGGTGAGCACGGACGCGATAATTTTTGTGGACGGCAGAGAAGCAGGTCAGTCGAAGTGGCCATCAGGATCGGTAGACCTGACAAAGTTTTTGACGCCCGGGAGAGCCGCCAAACTGCGAATTCTGGTTGTTGCGACGGGGGATGACAGTGAGGCGGATTCTTACCTGAAAATTCGCAATCAGGAGGTTTTGAAAAGCAAGACGCCATTGAAGTCTCGAGGAATAATCGGCGGCGTAGAGCTTTTAAGCCAACCGAACGGGGCGGCGATACGCAATCTCGAAATCCGAACTTCCACTAGAAAGTCCGAAATTTCAGTTTACGCGGATATTTCCGGCAACGTTCCTTCCGGCTCTATGGAGATGACAGCCGTTTTTCTGAACGAGAAAGGAGAGGAAGAGAAGCGGTTCGCCGCAACCGTCAAAATGCAAAAGGCGGGAACGAACAGGGCAGGATTTGAAATCCTCTGGGATAAGCCCCGACTCTGGGATACGAATCATCCGAACCTCTACACGCTCCGATTTTCTATAAAATCTGCGGAGATCGACGATGAAGTCATTCAAACGTTCGGATTCAGAGAGTTTTGGAGCGAAGGCAGGAAATTTTTCCTGAACGGAACTGAGATTCGCCTTCGCCCGGACCTTTACGACGCAGGAAAATCGCCGGAGTCATTGATCGCCGACGGCTTTAATTTCGCAGAGATTTGGCCCGAAGACCCTGATGAGCGAGGGACGGCGGATCGCGATGAGGAGTGGATCGCGAAGGCGGACGCAGCGGGACTGTTGGTTTCGGGCAGAATAGCAAGTATGACTTCCTACATCTACGCTCCCGGCTATCGTTTCATTTGGAATGACGCCGAGAAAACGAGATGGACAGCTAAAGCTGCCGAAGAGATCGCCAAACTGCAAAACCACCCTTCGCTCGTTATGTGGGCGCATACGGCGAATCAGTTCGGGCCGGTTCAAGATCAAAACCCTCGGCTGATTGGAAGGGCTGATAAAGCCAAGCGAGCTACGCCCCCGGACGGCTATAGAGCGGGACTTGAGGGGTGTAATATTCTGAAATCGCTAGACCCGACGAGACTTGTTTTTACGCACGAGGGCGGCGATGTCGGAGACGTTTTTACAGTCAATACGTATCTTGATTTCATTCCGTTGCAAGAGCGCGAAGAGTGGCTGAGCGAGTGGGCGAAGACAGGCGATATGCCCTACATTGGAATCGAGTTCGGAACGCCGTTATACGCCTCATTTTTGCGCGGAAGGACGGACTACGGACATGCCATCGTTTCAGAGCCTTTCGTCACGGAGTTCTCCGCGATTTATCTTGGACATGAGGCTTATAGGAACGAGACGACGGAGTATCGCAAAAACTACGCCAACCGATTTGAGAAAGGGCAGACTTACCGCTTCGATTGGGGAAAAGATCGTTCCTCAATCGTCTACTCGCAGAACTTTCAGAAAATTCAAGCGCTTTTCAACACGAATACCTGGCGAAGTTGGCGCACTCAGGGAATAACGGGCGGAATGGTCCCCTGGGAAAGGCACGGTTGGCAAAGAGACAAGCGCACAGCAAGCGGCGAGGCTCTTGTAGCAAACAATAGCGCAACCCTCGCCTGGATTTGCGGTCCTCCGGATTCTTTCACAGCAAAAACGCATTCTTACAAGGTGGATGAAACGGTTGAAAAACAGATAGCTCTCCTAAATGACACGAGAGTTGGTCAGTCATTCAACTTTGCCTGGAAGGCGACGGTGGACGGCAAGCCTATTGCGTCCGGCGAAGGGAAAGGAAAGATCAATCCCGCTGAAACGCTTTTCAGGCAGTTGCGTTTCTCCACTCCGTTTTTTTCAAAATCGAAGGCGGAAGGCGAGATAACTCTGTACGCCAAAATCGGCGATTTCAAACACGAAGACCATTTCAAGTTCCGTGTCTTTTCACGTCGCGGAAGAAGAGAGTCCGCTCCGACCACATTGCCTGTTTTTGACCCCGGCTCGAAAACCGCCGACCTGCTTTTTTCATTGGACTACGCTCCTAGACCCTGGAAAGGCGAGAAAAACGCTCCCATCGTGATAGTGGGCCGCGAAGCTCTTAGTTCGGGCAAGCCCATTCCCGGCGATCTTGAAGCTTATGTGCGCAGCGGCGGCAGAGTATTGGCGTTTACGCAGACGCCGGAACTGCTTGAGAAAAGTTTCGGCTTCAGAGTAGCGAGCGCAATCTCTCGCCGGGCTTTTCCTGTCAATAAAGATCATCCGTTATTAAGAGGTTTGGATGAAACGGATTTCAGAGATTGGCGGGGCGCAAGCTCGCTCTTGCCTGCAAAACCGGAATACTCAGGCGATATGCCCGTTCATGGGTGGCATTGGGGAAATCGCGGGGCGGTCAGCAGCGTTCCAATTGAAAAACCCCATTACGGATCATGGCGTCCCATTCTGGAAAGCGAATTCGATCTAGCATACTCTCCCCTCATGGAGATGGACTACCACAAAGGACGCATTATACTGTGCATGCTCGATCTTGAGGATCATGCGCAGTACGACGCGGCTGCAGATCGGTTCTGGCAAAAACTGC
>JAYVOT010001002.1:0-3258 GCA_043757795.1 Chthonomonadaceae bacterium
TAGATGTCTCCTGGTATTTATATTTGTATTGCAACAAACAGATTACCAGATAGATGGCGATACTGCCAACTCTTTCCAACTCAAATGGAACACACCCAATTGATTTGATCGCATATTACATTTTTTGCGTTCGCTTGCGGCCATTTCCTCTCAAAATCGTCATATAAGCAAGAGTTCGCCTACGTGAAACCTTACTTGCATCAAGCCTATTACTTTTGCACGCCAACAAAAAACTCACAGTAGGGATTCCTGTCGAATCTCGCTGACGCTAGGAGATCGCCGTCTTGAACGACATTGAATTTGACGTCCCCGCATCTCGACTAACTGCCGGAGTTCGACGAACTACGCTTCCCAATGGTTTGAAAGTTCTCGTAAAAGAGAGTCGCACTTCTCCCGTCGTCGCATTGCTTGTCTCCGTGGGAGCGGGATATTTTAATGAAGAGGACCGAGTGAGCGGCATCGCTCATGTGATTGAGCACATGATCTTCAAAGGAACGCCGAATCGCCCGGAAGACGAACAGTTCGCTCGAGAAATCCGTGAAATTGGCGGAACGCTCAATGCCGCGACGTACTATGAAGAGACCTACTACTATGTCATCGTTCCGGCGGAGAATTTCGAAAAAGCGGTAGAGGTTCAAGCGGACGCCCTCCAAAACGCGCTTTACGATTCGAAAGAGTTGGCAAAAGAGCTGGAGGTCATTATTCAAGAGAGCCTGCAGAAGCGGGACAACCCGTCTGCAATGCTATTCGAGTCGTTGTATGAACTCGCGTTCGACAAACACAGAATTTCGAGATGGCGCATAGGACATCCCGACCCTTTACGTGCGCTGACGCACAATGACCTTGCGGAGTTCGTGAAAGATCACTATCGCCCTGAGAACATGATCGTCACGCTGGTTGGAGATTTTGAAGCGTCTGAAGCGCTGAAAGTTATCGAAAAATACTGGGGAATTTTGCGTAAGGGCGAAGTAAAACGCGAACTCTCGCCGGAAGAGCCTTCGCGCTCAGAGTTTCGATATCGCAGGATGAAAGCGGACACGAAACAGAGGTTGATGACGACGCTATTTCCAGCCCCTCCGATATTGCACGAGGATGCGCCGGCGCTGATGGTTTTAAGCTCGATTCTAAGCGATGGTCGCTCCTCTCGACTCAATCGCAAACTCAAAGAAGAGTTGCAAATCGCGAACAGCTCATGGGCCTCTTATGAACCTTTTGAACGCATGGGTCTGTTCAAATTGGGTGGCGAGAGCCGAGAGGATGATCCGCTGAAGGTAGAGGTCGCGCTGTGGGAGGCTGTGTGCGAAATCGCTGAGAACGGAGTGACTCAAGAAGAGTTGGAAAGGGTCGTCACTCGTATGGAGATGGGGCGGCTGACTTCGCAAGAGGAGGTTTTCGGGGTCGCTAGAACGCTCTCTTCCTATGAGACTCTGGGAGACTATCGCCTTGCGGACGTGTTGCCGGAGCGCGTTAAAGCGGTCACGTCTGATGACTTGCAACGCGTCATTCAAACATGGCTAAAGTTGGAAAAGGCTTCGCTTTTGGAGTATCTCCCGATGGACGGTTCTGTCGAAGAGCGGAACGCCAAGTCGATATTAAGCGAACTTTCCGGTGTCCGTATCTCACTTCGAGAGAAAGCGGAATCGCCATCTCCCGCAATCGTGCAAAAAGCGCTTGCGCCAGCATTCAACCTAAAGGTGCAAGAAATTTCAATCGGCGTGAACGAACCGAAGGTTATCAAACTGTCGGGCGGCGGAACTCTACTTTACAAACGGCGATCCGATCTTCCGCTAATCTCCATTCAAACAGCCTTCAGGGGCGGCAAACGGGCGGAAAACTCAAGTCTCTCCGGGATCACGAATCTTATGCTTAAGAGCAGCGTGAAAGGAACGTCTTCCTACTCGGCTCAAGAGATCGCCAATAAGATCGAGGCGCTCGGGAGCGGCATCGGATTTTCCGCCGCTCCGGATTACTTCAGTTACGGCTTCAAGATTCAAACGAACAAACTGCAAGACGCCTTCGCAATCTTCAAAGAGGTGTTGACTTGTCCGGTCTTTGCGGAAGAGGAGGTCGAAAAGGAGAGGCAGACGATCTATTCGGAGATTCGACGCCAACAAGACAATAATTTCGCGCTCGCCTACGACCTTTTCAATGCCGCGTGCTATGGAGATCACCCCTACGGTCTTCCTATGAACGGCATTGCGGAGGCAGTGAAAGAGCTGACTTCCGAAGACCTTCAAGCCTGGCATTCCTTCTACATGAGACCGGAAAACCTTATAGCCGCAGTAGTGGGGGATCTGTCCGAGGAGGCGGCGGTCGAGCTGTTTTCGGATTTCTTTTCCGATCAAAAGAGAGGAGACTCGCTTATTTCAAGAACGATTGACGCTCAGAACGCTGAAATATCGCCCCCCTCCCTCTCAGGAACCGGAAGCCGGGAGATACAAAGACAGAAGAAACAGACCGCCCTCACCCTGGGCTTTGCAGGCGCGAAGAATACTGACCCCGATCGTTACCCTCTCGACGTCTTGAACGAGATCACTTCGTCGATGGGAGGACGATTTTTCCGAGCCGTGCGCGGCGAAAACGCACTTGCTTACTCGGTGACCAGCATCCATCGCTCTCGACAGGACGCCGGCAATTTCATCGCATACGCTTCGACTGCGCCGGAAAATGAACAGAGAGTTCGAGACATATTGGGGGCGGAGATTGGTCGTCTCTCCACCGAACGAGTCACTGAGCAGGAGCTGAAAACGGCAAAAGCGACTCTCATCGGCGAAGAAGCGATCGGAAGTCAAACTTTCGGCTCGCAGGCGGCGGAACTTGCTTACAATGGCATTTTCGGGTTGCCGCTCGACGAAACGCGTCGGTACCTTGACGAAATCTCCAGAGTGACCGCCGCACAAGTTCAGGAGGTCGCAACTCGCTACCTGACTCCTGAAAACTCGTGGATGGGCGTAGTGCGGGGAGAATCTCAGGATGGCAATATAGATTTGTAGATTAAGACGGAATGTGTCATGTTAAGTGACATGATGAAAGATTATTTCACCGCCCAGTTCGAAAATTACAGAAATCGCAGTTTGCGATCTATTCTCTCAAGAGTACGACACATAGGGGAGGTCTAGATATCCTCATTCTTTATCCAGGTTTAATTTTTGATGATCAAGATGTTTTAGACAGTCGGTCAGTTCTCCTGCGACCAAGTGATCCTTCTATAGTAGGTTCTACGCCGTGGTATGGAATACGAGCGTAAGTTTTCAAAAT
>JAYVOT010001003.1:0-3257 GCA_043757795.1 Chthonomonadaceae bacterium
CCCACTCCTAAAGCATGCATCGGAAACTCGGACGGAATCAGTTCTCGGCAGAGCGAAAGCATGTCTCGAACGAGGGCGCCCTCAGCATCGAGTGGCCAGCCTCCGTAGCCGTATCCGTCGAAGCCGATCTCCAAAAGAGCCTCAGCGCATCTCCGCCGAAGGCGCTCGTCCCCGCCGCCTTGGATCACGCCAAAAAGAAGAGGTCGCGAGCCTGATAAGTCAATTTTGCGTTGCTTCAGCAAGCGTAGAAACTCCGTTTTGCATCGCCCCGCCCACTTGATCGTGCGATCTACCGAAAGCTCTTGTTCCGCCGACGAGTCCTGCACGTGAGTGCAGTCGTCAAGGCAAACAAGAATATCCCCGCCGTAGGACATCTGCAACTGAATGGACTTTTCAGGAGTGATAAGAAAATCGCGCTCTCCGTTTTCGGGTTTGAAACGAATCCCCTGATCGCTCAGTCTTCCGAATTTCGAATTCTGTCTAATGAGAGAATAGGCTTGGAACCCGCCTGAGTCGGTCACGATCGGACGACTCCAACCTGACATTTTGTGAAGACCGCCCAGGGCTGCAATAGTTGAGGAACCCGGTTTCTGCATCAGATGAAAAACGCTCATCACAAGCGCTTCCACCCCGACCGACTCCAAATCCGACGCATCTACTGCGCGAACCATTCCCTGAGTAGCATCCGGAAGAAATGAAGGAATCGAGAGGGAGCCGGACTGAGTTTGTAGCTGTGAGGGATTCGATCCCGTCAATTCGCTCAAACCCACGCTCGCTGACTCAATATGGGACGGGGAAGAGCCATTTGATTCTCTATCCTGCCGCTAAGCCAAAAACTGCCGACGAGGACGGAGCCGACCGCGGGCGCTTCCGATAAAAGATCGTTCGAGGCAACCACATCGATTGTCCCTCCGTGAGTTTCGAGAAGCGCATAGAGAAATGTCTGCTCCGTAAGCGGGTTAGTACGCAATTCAGCTTTCAAGACGAAACCTGAAATTTTCGCAACAGGAGCCTCCCCCGCACCCTCTTCGCTGTTCGCCTGCAACACGGTCGGAAGCGCCATCGAGTTTGAAAAAGTTGAAAAGGCAAAGGAGCGTTCGTTTGGGAAATTAGCGATTTCTTCTGCAAAAGCTGCGATTTGAACTGTGATGACAGGATGTTTGAAGAGTCGAGTCTCGCTTAAGGAGTAGTCCGGCATTTCGACGGAGAGAGCGTAGAGTCCAGTGGTTGGGGTCTTCTCATCTTTGGGCTCCACCCACCCGAAAAGCCTACCGTCCAGGGGACGATCAATCGAGTGGAAGGTCTGAGTGACGGCGATTCTCATGCTCGCCTCTCCTGTAAAATGAGGGTTGCAACCTATAATCTCGCGATCCAGGTTCGCTTGAATCCAGAGTTCGGCTCCCGCTCCCGGCGACCAACGAAGGTAAGTTCCCTCCTTGGAGTCGTGGAAAGCTCCCTCTCTCGCGACTGACCTGACGAGACGCTGAAATTCGGACTGCGTCATGTCGAATCCTATCGCCTTCCAATGGCTCATCGCCTAGTCTCCAATCTGCATCACTTCCGCTTCCAGCATAATTCCAAAACGCTCAAAAACACATCGTTTCGCATGGTCTGCAACTGCGCGAAGATCGGCGGCAACGGCGTTTCCTCTGTTGACGATAAAGTTCGCATGTTGGTGGGCGATCATCGCTCCGCCGATAGAAAAGCCTTTCAAGCCGCAAGCTTCCGTCAAATACCCGGCGGGAACGACCCCGGATTTTCGCATCCCATCGGTCAGTTGGGGCAAGCTTTCGGCAAGCTCACTATCCAAAACGTTTTTGAACCAGCTTCCAGCGGAAGGTTCCCAGGGCTGTTTGCCGATTCGCTGATTTTGAAAATTTCTTGCTCGCGCTCGAATGTAAGGGCGCGGCGCGGGAGTCAACTCCAGAGCGACTGCCAGAAGCGCAGCAGGTTTTCCATCGCCCCTGCGAAGTCGGCTGTCCCGATAAGAAAACTCCATCCAACTTGGATCGACCCACCTGCGCTCGCCGCCCTCGACGACTTCGATTTTTCGGACGATGTCGCAGATGTTCGAGCGATAAGCTCCTGCGTTCGAGACTAAAGCCCCGCCAACTGTTCCGGGAATTCCGACGGCGTACTCCAAACCGGACAGCCCCGCCTGCAGGCTTTTCATGAAAAGGCGCATCAGGTTATGTCCTGTCTCTGCAAACGAGGTTTCGCCGATTTCCGCTTGTCTGCAACCGTTGCGAAGCGTCATCCCGCGTAGTCCTGCGTCGCTCACGCAAACATTGCTGCCGTCGCCAAGCAAAAAGAGAGGGAGGTTGTGGATTTGAGACAACGCCGCAATCTCCGCAAGCGTATCGCGGTCTTTCGCATGCACGAAAAACTCCGCAGGACCGCCAACCCTGAGCGTCGTATGTTTCGAGAGCGGCTCGTCTCGAATCAGCTGTTCGCGCGTTCGTTGAGACAGGCGTTCGATTGCCTCTTCCCAGTCCATTGAAACTGTTTCTTCCGGCTTTAAGCATTTCTTGGAAGCGAGTCCGATCATCCGCTAACTCTCATTTCTTGTCCAATTCCGACATCGCTGCTTTAGCTTCAAGATAGTTTTTGTCGTACCCCAGGCTCGTGTTGAGAGCGCGTCTAGCATCCTCTTTTTTGCCGGATTTTAGAGCGGCCGCTCCCAGATGATAGTATAAAACTTTCAGAGTAGCGGCTTCTGCTATCTTGTCAGGGTAAGTCAATTTCGGGGAGTCGCTGATCGCTTCAGAGAGGGCGTTGTACGCAAGTTCGAACTTCCCCTGCTTGTAGAGCGCCCAACCGTAACTGTCTTCCACTTGCGGCGACAAACGCTCTTTCTCAAGTTCAGAATTAGGGTTGAGAAAACGGTTTAACGGATTTTCATCCGGCTTCAGCAACACAAGCGCTTGGGAAAGCGCGTTTATCGACTCCTCTAGCCGAGGGTCGCCTTGCGGAAGCGAATCTGCTAACAAATAACCATATGTATTGAGCAAATTTGGAGATTTCGGGTCGAGAGCGGCGGCGCGTTGCGCAGCTGCGAGAGTTTGCACTTGAGGTTTAGGCTCCGTCACTGAAAGAATTTGCGACTGATACTCATAAAGCAATGCTCTTTCGGGTTTTGAAGCGTCTTTGCACGCGTGGAGCGCCCGTTCGAGATACTTCAAAGCTATGTCCAACCGCCCCTCTTTCTTGCACACGCTCATCACGAACAAGTAACTCTCAGGGTTGTTGGGAGCGTT
>JAYVOT010001004.1:0-12178 GCA_043757795.1 Chthonomonadaceae bacterium
GACTACTTGCAACCTTCGAAATCTTTACACTGAGTATTGCAAAACGCCGGAACTTCGAGATAAGCTCGTTCATCAATGGCTCGATGCTCTGACAATGGAGATACCTGAACACAGTTGGACGGACGCGATGATGACCCTCCGTCCCACTCTTAAAAACAGCATCTATGTCGGGCATGCGCTGAAGCAGATGCAGAAAAACGATCCCCCGGACAGCC
This sequence comes from Chthonomonadaceae bacterium, assembly GCA_043757795.1. Taxonomy (GTDB): domain Bacteria; phylum Armatimonadota; class Chthonomonadetes; order Chthonomonadales; family Chthonomonadaceae; genus JAYVOT01. The sequence goes on from JAYVOT010001004.1 coordinate 216, forward strand.
TTCCCTACTCGCCTTTTGCGGGCGAGCTTGCAGTCATCGTCATGCGCGAACTTTCCGGAACGGCAGTCGGAGTCACGCAAAACAACCTCGACAACTGGGGAGTCACCTTTGAACAGTGCTTGAAACAGGCTCTCAACAACATGAATATGATGCCTATCCCCGAGGTTTCAAGCACGCTTCAAATCCCTTCAAATATGAAAGGAGTCCCGCCGGAAGAGGTTGGATTCGTCTTTGAGCATGATCACTTGACTGCGACGTGGCTCGTCGTGCCGCGATTTCGCGACTACGTTTCACAACGCCTTATGAGCGACTATGTCGCCTTCATTCCTACTCGAAACCGCCTCACCGTCGTGCGTGCGAACGCAAATGTCATGCTTGCTAATATTCAAGGACTTAATCGAAATCTTATAGGACAGATGCACGCGCTCACCGCAGAAGGGTTTCATGTGAACGTCGCCACTACCGGAGGCGTGGTTTCCGTCTACAAATGGAATCAGGGACTTGGCGGGAGCATGGACGCAAACAGTCCTTTTGCAAAGAACTCAGAGTCGTCTCAGTCTGCGCCGGCTCCGTATAAAAAACCGGCGGCGGTCGATTTGAGCGCCTGGGGCGGTCTTGTAGAGTCGACAGACGATTGATACTCTCAGCGATTCGAAAACTAACTCTGCGCGAAAATCTCACGCGCGAAGAAGCGGAGGCGACCCTTTCTAGCGTGATGGAAGGCGAAGCGACCCCTGCTCAGATCGCCGCGTTTGCCGTCGCGCTTCGTATGAAGGGCGAAACAGTGGAGGAGGCGGCCGGATTCGTGCAGGCGATGCGTTCTAGAATGGCGCAAGTCTCTCCGAAAAGACGCCCGCTTCTAGACACTTGCGGAACAGGCGGAGGCAAATTGCCCGTGTTCAATGTCTCCACGACGGCGGCGTTTGCGGCGGCCTCCGCTGGAATCGGCATCGCGAAACATGGCAACCGGGCGATGTCCGGGATCTGCGGCAGTGCGGATGTTTTAGAGGCTCTTGGCGTCAAACTCACTCTCGCCCCCACGCAGATCGCGCAGTGCATCGATGAAATCGGTATTGGATTTTTGTTCGCGCCGGTCCATCATTCCGCGATGCGTCACGTCGCGAACGTGCGAAAAGAGATCGGAATACGAACCGTTTTCAACCTGCTTGGCCCCCTGACTAATCCCGCTGACGCCGAACTTCGGGTTATGGGAGTCTATGATCCTGAAATGATGCTATTAGCTACGGGCGCTCTGCGCAAAATAGGCGTAAGTCGCGCTATGGTCCTCTACGCGGAAGCAGGGCTTGTTGAAATCTCAACATTCGGCTCGACTTTGATCAGCGAGTTGCGGGAAGGCGAAATAGAATCCTACGCTTTGACGCCGAGTATGCTCGGAGTCAGCGGCGAACAGCCCGAACTTGCAAGCATCGCGCCTAGCCCCGATCCTCTTGAAAACGCAAGGATGGTTCGAGAAACTCTCGCCGGGCAAGACGACACTCCGGCAAAACGCGCTAGAAGAGACCTTGTCGCCGTCAATCTTGCCGCTTCATTGCGAGTCGCAGGGAAAACGGACTCTTGGACTAAAGCAACTTTGATCGCGCAGGAGATCCTGTCGTCAGGGGCGGGCGTGGAAGTTTTGGAAAATTTGATAGAGTTTACTTCTAAAGCAAGTCTTCCACAGGAGCGAAAATGAGCATTCTATCCGAAATACTAGCGATGAAAAGAACTGAAGTCGATTGGGCGAAAACGCGATGTTCCGCCGTTGACATGCAGAAAAAACTTTCGGGCGCGCCGCCTGTTCGCAACTTTAAGGCGGCTTTGAAGAGTGCGAAAGGCGCAGCTCTCATCGCTGAGGTGAAGAAGGCTTCTCCCTCGAAGGGCGTGATACGAGAAGATTTCGACGCCGTAGAAATCGCTAAAATTTATGCGAAAAACGGAGCTTCTTGCCTCTCCGTATTGACGGACGAAAAATATTTTCAGGGAAAACTGGAGTATCTCTCGCAGATTCGACAAGCTGTCTCCGTTCCTCTCCTACGCAAAGATTTCATGATCGACCCCTGGCAACTCGCCGAAAGCAGGGTAAACGGAGCGGACGCGATTTTGCTGATCGTCGCAGCCCTAAAAACCTCCGACCTGAAAGTATTGTTGGAACTCGCGAAGGAGCTGCAACTCTCCGCGCTCGTCGAAGTTCACGACGCTGAGGAGATGAAAGAGGCTCTCTCCGTGGGCGCGGATCTGATCGGCATCAACAATCGCGATCTGCATACCTTTCGAGTTACCCTCGATACCACTCTCGCCCTTGTCAAAGAACTTCCTCCCGATCCGAATCGAGTCATCGTCAGCGAGAGCGGGATATTCACTCGAAAGGACATTGACAAGTTGCTCGAAGGCGGCGTTGATGCGATTTTGGTAGGTGAAAGCCTTATGCGAGAGGCGGACATTGGAGCGAAAGTGCGGGAGTTGATCGGATGAACGCCTGTAAGCGCGAGTAGTTTACGTGCGGAGGTGAGAATTTAACGCTTGACATCGAAGACGCGCAAGGGTACACTAAATCATCATCTTATGATAACTCAGGGGGCCTATAGCTCAATGGTGGAGCAGGCGGCTCATAACTGCTTGGTTGTAGGTTCGAATCCTACTGGGCCCATCTATATTCAATTCGGATTTCACAGAAGCAATAAAAAGAACTTTCGCAACGTGCGAAAGTTCTTTTTTGGCATATCCTGATGAGCGGCCACGTACTCAAAGCTCTTCCGGCTGAAATCGTGCAGTTGACTTCCCTTCAACGGGTTTGCCTCGGTTGCGATAGGCTTACCGAATTGCTGATCGGCATCACTCTCCATACAATTTTTAAAAGTACGAGAACACGAAGCAAGAGAAATGCGCGGGTAACTGCTAGGCGGAGCCTTCCGGGACTCCGCCCTAAAACGTTTTGTTTGAGAACGACAGTCACCGATCGCGCTGTATTACAAAATCGGTCAGTTCCTGAAAGCACTCCTTGGATTTCGAAGGGGGCAGGCAGTTGATCGCGATTTCAGATTTTTCAACGTGTTGACGAGCCGCTTCCCGGGTTCGATCAAATGCATCGTAGCGGGAGAGGATCACGTTGATCTCAAGAACGCCTTCGTCGGTCAGATCGTAGTTCCCGAACGCCTTCATCAGTTCGCTTTTCTCTTGCAAACCGCACTCGCGCATCGCTATCAGGAAGGGAAGCGTGGGGCGTCCGTCGCGCAGGTCGCTGCCGCGAGGCTTGCCGGTGATTTTCGGGTCTCCAATGTAGTCAAGCAGGTCGTCCGCCAACTGAAAAGCCATTCCAAGCCGATAGCCGTAATCTCCCAGAATCGCCTCTGTTTTCTCGTCCGCCCCCCCGAGTATCGCCCCGCACTTGCAACACCCCTCCACGAAGACCGCCGTTTTCTTTCGGAGAATCTCCATATATTGATCTGTGGGGAGGTAAGCATTCCCTGTGACCCCAATCTCCATTACCTCGCCTTCCACCATCTGCGAAGTCAATTCAACTGCGTTCCGAATGATTTTCAAGTCGCCGTCCGCTGTCAGGAGTTGAAGTGCGCGCGAGAGAATGTAGTCTCCGCTCAGCACTGCAGCGCCATTTCCGAAAATCGCGTTGGCAGTCGGTTTTCCGCGTCGCATTGCAGTGTTGTCCACGACGTCATCGTGAACGAGCGTCGCCATATGCACAAGTTCTACCGCCGCCCCCACCCTCCCGATTCGTTCACGGCTCATCTTCGGATTCACAGATCGCGCCGCAAGCGCCACCATCGCAGGTCGAAGTCGTTTACCGCCGGCTCTTAAAAGATGATCCGACAGATCGTAGATCAGCCGCACATCCGATTTCAGTTCCGAATGCATGACTTCTTCGACAGCTTCGAGATCTTCTCGGACGTACTCCATAAACGTCGGCTGAGAGGAAAGCGCTTTCTTGTTCGGCGATTCACAAATGACAGGCTTGAGAATGTAGGTTGTTGCGCTCATTGCGTTTTCTCCGATTCCGCTTCAAAAGGACGTGATTTCGTCCCGATATGAATACAGACAGTTCCGAGGTTGAGATCGCGTATCTCTATGTCTTTCAAACCGGCTTCCGCCATGATTTCCGCCAATTTTTCTCTCGATACGAACTCTTTCATAGATTGAGGAAGATAGCTGTAAGCGTCTTGCCGACTGAAAAGTCCGCCGATCCTCGGCAGAATATGAAACAAATAGAAATCGACAAATGGTTTGTACCAGACGGCTCTAGGTCGACTAAACTCCAAAATCGCCACTCTTCCGCCCGGTTTCGCAACTCGCGCCATCTCATTGGTTGCTTTCGCGACGCTTGCGACGTTTCGAATGCCGAAACCGACAGTGACGATATCGAAAGAGTTTGCAGGATAAGGAAGCGCTTCAGCGTTCGCAACCATCATCGTGATCGGCGCGCCCTCCGCCCGCGCGACTTTCGACAGCCCGTTTCGGATCATCGGCTCGCAGAAATCCGCGCCAATCACCTTCCCCGTCGCTCCTGCGGTTTTCGCAAGGTCAATAGCGAAATCTCCGGTTCCGGTGCAGACGTCTAGGCAGAAATCTCCGGGTTTGACTCCTGCGAGTTTCACTGTCAGACGCCTCCAAGATTTATGTTGAGACAGGCTTAGCACTTGATTGAGGAGGTCGTATCGTGAGGCAACATCTTCAAACATGCCTTTTACATAGGTCTCTTTATCGCCTGCATAGAGCGGTTCAGAGGATTTGTTTCGTGAGCTAGTCGGAGCGGATTGCGCCATCAGTTTCACCTGTCTTGAGGTTGGGTTGGGATTGACTTCGTATTATTTTTCACAATCTTAGTTGTATTATACCATGCAAGATTCAGCCCCGCTACAGTATTAGGTCTCCTTTGAATTAAAAAGCGCTTCTTTTGAGAGAAAGGCGAATGTGAGGAGGGATTGCAGTTATTTGTGTTTAAATTATAAGTTTAACACAGATGCAGATGATAACATATTAGTTCCCGCTTGACATTTCAGTTGGATATTATTCGAAGGTTGCAATATCGAGGACATTCCGAATACGACTTAGTGAGATTGTTATTCAAGATTTAAAATGACCTTCACAGCGAACTTAAGTTCGTTGTGAAGGTCATTTTGTTTGAAATCCATGGTTTTAGGTAGGCCGGGGTCGAACATTGCGCTTGCGCATCAATTTGTCAACTGCCGGTAGCTCCGGAAACGGTTCTGTGAGTCCCGTAAGGATTCCTACTGCCGCCGCGCGGAGGATTTGGGTCAGTCCAACTGCTTCCGCCGGAAGATGCCGGTTTTTCTGCAGTACCCGCTCCTGATCCGTTGTTCTGGTTGTCATCCGAACCCGGATTATTTTTATAATACGCCATGTTGGTCTGCGGGGCGGTTCCTTGAGTGTTTTCGCACCCTGTCGCACCGAAGAGAGAGAGGATCAGCAGAGCGAACAGGGCGATAACGTAACGTTTCATCTTAAAAATATCTCCTCAGCAAACTTCAAAAAATAAGCAAATTAAAGAATTACTCATCCCACTCATCCACTGGAACGGCATCACGATTCATGCATGAAGTTGAGAACCGTTTCGCTTCCTCAGGAGTCATTAGGAGGCCGTAAGTCATTTGGACGAGGTCTGTTTTTGGAACATCCTTGAAGGACTGCCAGAAAAAGGCTTCGCGCTGAAGTCCGTCCATGCTTGCAAAGCGCTCCGAGATGACCGTGAAGTCGATCTTTCCGTCTTCGCGCAACTTGGAAGTCACCATTGCTGAAGGATCGAAGTCTTTCCACTTCGCAATTATCAGGGCCTCAAGTCGACCCCGCAGCGTCTCCAGAGCTTCTAGCACAAGTCCAATTACCTTTTCATTCATCCTTAATTTCGTACACCATCGTACCCGTTTTTTAGGACGAAATGCACGGGTATACTGATTCTGCAAGATCGATTTATGAAGGTTGCAAAACGCAACCATCATGTAAATTTTCTACTTAAGCTTCAGAAGGCGCGAATCATCCGCCTTACTTGATCGCCTTTCTATATGGAAAACGAGAAGAAACATCGTTGAGTAAAGATTTACAAACGATAATTCGAATTAGTCGAACGAGTATTGATACAAATTTGAGCAGTTGGCAATAATATTGATTTCAGGAGCGGTTTGATGAAGGTAGCAAGAAAAGCGATTATTGCGGGAGCGGGATTGTCCGGGTTGACGGCTGCTCGCGCATTACAACGGGCGGGACACGAAGCGATTATTTTTGAGGCATCGGATGGAGTCGGGGGCAGAGTCCGGACGGATATTGTTGACGGTTTTCAGCTTGATAGAGGCTTTCAGGTAATGTTTACCGCCTATCCGGCCCTTCAGGAAGAGTTGAACTACGAGAAACTGAATCTGCACGCGTTTGAGCCAGGCGCTATGATCCTCTTTAAAGGAAAAAAACACATTTTGGTCGATCCAATGCGTGTTCCCGCGCGAATTCTTCAAGGAGCTTTCTCATCGCTCATTAGCGTTCGCGATAAACTCAATACTATTCGATTAACGCGTCATCTGTCGAGGATGAGCGTCGAAGATATTTTTCAGATGCAAGATAAGACAATGTCCGCATATCTCCTCGATTTCGGCTTTTCCCTGAACTATTTGGAACGATTCATTCGCCCTTTTTATGGCAGCATTTTCTTGGAACGAGAACTAGATACAAGCGTCAGAATGTTCGCATTCGTCTTCAAAATGCTCGCGCAAGGACAAACCGTCGTTCCGGAAAAGGGAATGGGAGAGCTGGGCAAGCAGATTGCGGAGGGATTGAAACCGGATACTTTGCGCCTCAATTCTCCAGTCCGGGAGTTGGCAAGACGGGGCGAAAGGGTGGTTGGCGTTCGATTGGAGGATGGAACATTTCATGAGGCCGACGGCGTCATCCTGGCAACTGAAGCGGATTCGGCAGCACATCTCTCGGGCGGAGAGGTCGGCGTCAAATGGCGATCCTCGACTGAACTTTCTTTTGCGATGCCGGAACCGCTGCATCCTGAAAAATTGATTACGCTATTCGCTGACAAGAACGCGCTCGTCAAAAGCGCGGCTGTCATCTCAAATGTCGCCCCCTCTTACTCCCCGACTGGCAAACATTTGCTCTCTACAACGATCATTAATGATTGCGATCCTTCGCTTCAACTCGAAAAGCGGGTAAAAGAGTATTTCAAGACTCAGTTCCCGGAGGCGAATCCGGACTCTTGGACGCTTTTGCGAATCTGCAAAGTGAAAAAAGCGCAGTTCGCCCAACCTGTCGGAATATGGTCTCAACTTTCGAGGTCAAGCGATGCACAGCCGGGACTGTTTTTTGCCGGCGAATTCTCCTCATCAAGTTCTCTAAACGGAGCTATCCTTGCTGGGAGGAAAGCAGCGAATGAATTAATTGAAGAGTTCGTCCCCTTCAACGAGGTTTCAGTATGAGAACGATGTTCCGCAAACTAAAAGCTGAAACTGTTGGAATGCGAAACTCGCACCCAATAACTTTTCAAACTCCTACGAAATCAAGTTCACCTCTCTTGGTTTGCTTAATCGTGATTTTCTGTCTTCTCAACGGTTGCAATTCCTCTGCCCCCAAAGAGAGAAACGCCACCACTCCGATCGCCCCCGCTGTCGCTTTTGAAGACGTGACCGCAAGAGCTGGAATCCATTTCAAACACAACAACGGCGCCTTCGGAAAAAAGTTTCTACCGGAAACTCTGGGAAGCGGTTGCGCTTTTCTGGACTACGACAACGATGGTTGGCTCGACATCCTTCTCATCAATGGCGGCTCTCCTCTCTCGTCATGCCCGGACGTGTCCAAGCCGAAACCAATGGCGCTATATAGGAACAACGGAGACGGAACATTTAAGGATGTCTCAAAGCAAACCGGATTTGATTCAGCTTTCGTAGGGATGGGAGTCGCAGTCGGAGATTTCGACAACGACGGTTGGGAAGACATCTTTATCTCGGCAGTCGGAAAAAGCAGACTGTTGCATAATGTCTCCAACGGCAAAGGCGGCAGACAATTTATAGACATCACTGAGTCGTCAGGGATTAACGACACGGGCTTTGGAACCTCATGCGCATGGTTGGATTTTGACAGAGACGGCAAAATCGACCTTTTCGTGTGCCACTACGTCGCCTGGTCGCCGGAAAAAGACTTGTTCTACAGTTTAGATGGCGTGAACAAGTCTTATGCGCGTCCTCAATCCTACGTAGGGGAGACCTGCCGACTGTACCGCAATTTAGGAAACGGGAAATTTGAGGACGTGACGGTGAAGTCAGGGATTCTCAGCTCGCGTTCTAAAGCTCTCGGAGTTGCGATCAGCGATTTCGACGGGGACGGCTGGCCCGATATCCTGGTCGCAAACGATACGGAGGCGAACTTCCTTTATCACAATCAGGGAGACGGAACTTTCAAGGAGGTTGGAGTTCAGAGCGGAATCGCCCTGTCCGAACAAGGGAAGTCGAGGGCGGGAATGGGCATTGACTCAGCGGATACGACGCACAAGGGCGTTTTCGATATTCTAATCACAAATTTTACCGGCGAGCAACTTAGCCTGTACCGACGAGACGTTTCAGGACTCTACCTTGATGTTGCGGCAAGATCGGGAGTCGGAACTGAAACGCAAAAATTTTTAGGTTTCGGCGCGTTCTTCGTGGATTTCGATCTTGACGGTTGGCAGGACATTTTCATCAACAACGGCCATATCCATGATGACATTGAGACGCGCGAACCCGGAGTGACCTATGCGGAGCCTGCGCTTTTATTTAAAAATCATGGTCGAGGCGGCTTTCAAGATGTGACTCGATTTTCCGGAAACGCCCTGAGCGAAAAACGCGTAGGACGAGGAGCGGCATTCGGAGATTTTGACAACGACGGCAGCCCTGATCTTCTTCTAATGGCGAATAACGGCTCACCTTCTTTACTGCACAACGTCAATAAAACCGGCAACGGATGGATACGCATCAGGCTTGTCGGGACCGCAAGCAATCGGGATGCTCTCGGGGCTAAGGTTTCGGTGACAGTGGGGAAGGAGATTCAAACTCAGGAGGTTCACAGCGGCTCCTCCTATCTTTCCTCAAGCGACCGTCGACTCACATTCGGACTCGGAACTGCGACGCAAGCGGATCTTCTCGAAATTCGTTGGCCAAGTGGAAAAATATTCTCTCGAAATTCAATACCAAAAATGAAAACAGGCGATTTGCTGACGATAATCGAGCAGTAATCCACAAATTTGCTTAGTGTTCAATGAAAATTCACTTCTGCCTCTCTAGATTCTAGGACAACGAAAACCTGACTCGTTGCGTCAAGTTTTAAGTTCGGACGTGGCATTGCCCAAAAAACGCTTCCGCCGGGGGCGCATTTGCAAAGTAGCTCTGCCCGATGTGACGATTCTCAAAATTGCGGGTTGCATTTATTGCCCGAAGGGCTTCCCCGCCGAAGTCGCTATAGCGTAAAGCTCTGCCCGTCGTGACCCTTCGCAACGATGCAAAACATCTCGTCAGTGAGAGGCATAGACTCTAGTTGGTATGCAGCGCTGAATTCCGCTTTAAGAGTCAAGCGATCAGATATGCCAGTAAAAATTTTTTCGCATGCAATGAACATCATTCTTGCGTTGTTTTCAACTCTGCGAGGCTTGAATTGCGATTCAAGTGCGAAATCGAAATTTCGCACTTGAATGCGCCCTTGCTCAGCTGACACTGACCTTTACCGACACAGGTTTAGGAGCCTCTACTTTTGGGAGGTGAAGTTCCAACGCTCCATTTTTGAAACGAGCTTCCACGCTCTCAGGGTTGATTTCAAATGGAAGCGAGTAAACGGCTTCAAATTTGCCGACCTCCTCATGAATATTCCCCTTCAAGATTTGCTTTGCCTCTTCATTCAAATAGAGCGGTTTTCTCTCCCCGGAAATTTTGAGTTGATCTGCAGTCGCTTCGATCAGGATATCCTCAGGAGTAACTCCGGGAAGCGACGCAACAAAGATCAACTCTGTTTTCGTCTCATAAACATCCAATTTCAAGCTGGTTTTCCGCTCGACTTCTTTGAAACTTTCAGGACGGATTTCTCCGAAGATCGCCTGAGAAAGCGCCTCCATCTCAGTTGCGACTTGATCGAGGTTTGACCAGGGGGCGCGTTTTTGCGTGCGTCCGCTGTTTCCGTAAGCGACGGGGGTAAATATTAGGTGGCTCATTGTTCATATCTCCATTTTTGTTGCTGAAAAGTTCTCAAGTTGATTATAGGGCTAGTGATTAATACTTCAGTACATCACTTTAGCGTATCACACTCATTACTACGCACTATATTATCAATAAGGTTCCTATTATTTAATTTTTCTCGGCTTGTAAACAAAAAAATCCCGAACTCAATCTTGTTGAGACGCAATTGAGGTTCGGGAACGAAGCGAAATGGAATACGAAATCTAAATGAGTTTGAGTTCTTGAAGAGAGACTAGAATTCGATTCAGAGACTCCTCCACTGTCTCCTCGCTTGTATAAACCGTAATTTCAGGAAATTGCGGGGGTTCGTATGGGTCGGATACGCCCGTAAAATGGTTGATCTCCCCCTTTATAGCCTTCTTATAAAGTCCTTTGACATCCCTTTCGGCGAGCGCAGACACCGGAGCGGAGGCAAATATTTCAATGAATCGCGAGCTTCCCTCAGCCTCAGTTTCACGACGAATCTCATTTCGAGCTTCCGCGTAAGGGGAGATCGCCGCCGTAATGACGATCACGCCGTTTCTTGCAAGCAGACGCGCCACCCACCCTATGCGCGCCACATTGATATCGCGATCTTCTTTGGAGAAACTCAATCCCTTCGAGAGATGAGTGCGCACTTCATCTCCATCTAGAAGTTCAACTTTGAGTCCTCGCTTTCTAAAATCAACGAATAAAGCTTCCGATAGCGTCGATTTTCCTGCGCCGGAGAGACCGGTAAACCACAGAATAAAACCATTTTGCTGTTTTGACATGATCTCTCCTAATGAGGGCATCCCACGATAATTGCATGTTCGGAAAAGGGAACTATTTCTTCGCACCGTCTGTATTGACTATTGCAGCGAATTGTACTATACTTTATAAAATTAGTCAAGATTAACTATGAAGGGTGTCGGGTTAAAATGGAAACTGTCGAAAAAGTTCGATTTGAAGCCGAGGAAGATTTAAATCTCATCAGTGCAAACCTCGAAAAAAGCTCCCCTGAAGAGATATTGCAGTGGGCAGTACATAAATATGGCTCAAAATTGGCTTTTGCAACCGCTTTTGGAGTAGAAGGGTGCATATTGATCGCTATGCTTTCGGAAATCGACCCCGAACGTAAGGTGCGCGTTTTCAATCTCGAAACCGGATATCAGTTCAAAGAAACGTTGGAACTCAGAGAGACTATAAAGAAACGGTATGGAATTGAGGTCGAATACGTCCGCTCCAATGAATCAGTCGCTGAGATGGAACGACGATTCGGCGGTCCTATTTACGGAACAAGCCCGGACGTGTGCTGCTCAATCCGAAAAGTCGAACCCTTAAAATTAGCTCTTAAAGGGCAGGATGCATGGTTCAGCGCCATTCGAAGAGATCAGACGCCGGATAGAGCGGCATCGAAAATCGTTCAATGGGACTCGAAGTTCGACTTAGTCAAAATCGCCCCGCTCGCCAATTGGACAAAGGGCGATGTCTGGGCGTATGCAACGATTAATGAGGTTCCCTACAACCCACTACATGATAAAGGCTTTCCAAGCATAGGATGTTTCCCCTGCACCCGCGCTGTAGCGCCAGGTGAGGACGACCGATCCGGACGGTGGTCTACCTTCGCAAAATTAGAGTGCGGACTGCACAGTCGCAACTAAAGCGACGACCGCCCTCTTATTGATTACCTGTGATCTAATCTGAAAATCCCGAACCAAAAGTCCGCTCTCTATTTGAAATAGGGAGCGGACATTTTTTACCACTTACGGTGATTTGCATCGAATG
>JAYVOT010001005.1:0-12151 GCA_043757795.1 Chthonomonadaceae bacterium
TGCATCGAATCGAACGCTTTCCGATAAAGATCATAGGCGTTGGGATTCGGAATTTTTATCGGAGGTATCGTTGCGACCGGTTCCGAAATCACCGACTGAAACCATTGGAAAGCAAGAAGGATGACTAGGAGCGTAGCCCCGACGATCAACGCCATTCGATCCGCCGCGTTCGTCTTATTACCGTTAGTTTGTGCGGGTTGATTTTGTGTCATGTCGGGTTAAAATAACTCATTCTATTTTGCGAATTCGCTCAAGACGAGGCTACGCCTCAGAGCGATGAGAACTACCGCACGGTTGCAACCGTTCAGAGGGAGCGCATAAGACAAAATTTCAGTCTCCCTCAGTCCAACAGACGTGGCTTGGCGTCTACTGGTTTCACGATTTTCAGAACAATTTTACTCGAACTGTCAGCGTTTGATGATCCTGTACTCCAGAACGCGTTAAAGGTCGGTCGGATTGAAGGTTGCCTCTAAAATTTAAAAGTTGGCCTATGCGCCTTCGGGTCTCATCGAGACGCTCTCTCAATCCGCGAAAGCTGGCAACTCAAATGCTGAATCGGGTTTTAATGCGCTCCACATTGATTGAATTTGAATTACGAACTCGTGTTTCGCAACCAACAAATTCGTGTGTTGAAAGCGCCCGACAAATGAATGGGCGTCCTGCGGACGTGAGAAACGCCGAAGGCGTCTTTATTCACTGCATCGTTGCGAATCGTCACGACGGGCAGAGCTTTTTCACTATAGCGCCATCGGCGGGAAAATACAGTTGCGATGTTGGGATTTATCATCTTTGGAAGAAATTACAATCGCATCGCCATCATTAATCACGACGGGCAGAGCTTTTTCGCTATAGCGCCTTCGGCGGGAAGCCCTTCGGGCGATAATCCAACCCGCAACGTTGGGAATCGTCACATCGGGCAGAGCCGCTTTGCAAATGCGCTATTGGCGGAAGCGTTTTTTGGTCATAGCTATGCTGTACCTTCAAATTTGACGCAAATAGATTGGTTTTTGAGACCCCTGGATCTCGCGTCCGCAGGACGCCGATTTTTGTGCCGGGTGTTTTCATTTCAACACCCGGACATTTCGTCCTACGGAGTGCGTAACGTGAATTACGAATATCGCATTAGTCGACACTGCAGTCATTGCGTGAATTTGACTCATGAGGTACGACTCTTCAGTCTGAAGCTCAACCCTGCAGTTCACTATGAAAGCGCAAACAATGACATAGAACAACTTATAAGCGCAACAACCTCCAAAACAGATAGATAAGGAGTAAGAAATACCGGAGTCGATTAAAAAGTTAGACGGACAAATGTTCCGAGTAGGTGATATTTTGACAGATTTTTCGATCACGCGCCAATTGTTAAGAACGCATTAAGTATCAACAACTCTATGTCTTCCATTCATTGGCGCAAGAAGCCTCATCAACTGCAATTTGCCCTCCGTTGCATTCCGGAAAACACTGTGATATACTATCCGAACCTCTCACAAGAGGAATTCTGAACTTCAACTCAAGTCGCCCGGACTTCCCACTCAACGGGCGAAAGGGGGACGGAGGAGAGTATGACGGATTCGGAAAAAACGGACTTTTCAGCATTGAACGAAACTCAAACTGAAACTCAAACAAAAGAGGAGAACGAAGCGCAGGAGACTCCCATGTTTCCTGACCCGACCCAACTTTTCATGTACGCCGGCATTCATCTCGGAACGACGGGGGTAGCGGAAGCTCTTCTGCAAATCTTCGACGCGCATGCCTGGAAGCATATGGGATTCGTCGCGGACGATAAAGGCGAGATAGCGATTGATCTCCCTTCCGCCCAACTAGCGATTGATTCCCTGGCGTTTTTTGCCGGAAAATTGGAAAAGAAGTTGTCTGCCAATGACTATAGGGACCTTCAACGCAGATTAAACGATCTGCGAGTGAACTACCTCGCAAAAATGCAAGAGCGATGAATCTCTTGCATTGTTCGTGCCTCGAAACAAAAAAGAGGCTTATTAATAGAGCGGCATCTTTAGCCGCCAACGCAAAAAAATCCAAACCGAAGCATTCTTAGGAGAGTAGCATGGAGATACCTCTTCTTCTACATTCGACCGTTTTTCATACAATGGAGAACCGATTAAGAGCGGTCCAGTCTTATTTCGTTAGTCAAAACAACGAAGTCAATCATTATAGTATCAAGTCCGCAACGAATGTCCTCATGAACTGGAAACGGCTCGCGAGCAGAATTCGAGAACGATTTACGAATCGTCCGGAAAACGACAAGCGGAAAAGAGCGCGTTTGACTGAGTTCGAAGGAGGATATGAGGAATTAGTCGATCTCCTGTGCCTGACAGCGCACGAAGGAGTTCACAAGGGCAGCAAGAGCCAATACGCACGGATGCGAGCCTGGATGAGAAAGCGCTATCCTCGAGTGCAAAAAACTCTCTACCCATTCTGGCAGGAGGCGGATGAAGCGGGAGTGGATCCTTTTGTCAGGCTCTTCAACCCAACCGACATAGAAGAAGTCATCAACTGTCATGCATGCATTGAGAACATTACGCGTTCGCGCTGTGCGATGGAAGAGTGCATCGAGTCTTTGAAGACAGTAAAATAGAATTTCAATAATATTGGATGTTCTTACAGTAGGCAAAAAAAGAAGAAGGCGCGTAGAATGTGAAAACACTCTGCGCGCCTCTCTCTTTTCTACCTGGCTAAAGAATCGCTTATCGAATGCTGAATGTGGCGTTGTAGGAGGAAGCGGTACCGGCGGCGTCGAATTTTTGTCCGCAACCTTGAATTATTGGTGAATTGTCTTGATTGCAACTCTCCGCAGACGCGTTGAGACCGGAAGAGACGGCGTTGCCGGTCAGCCACTTCGCGTGACCATCCGCAAGTAGGAAATTGGAGCCTCCCGTGTGCCTACCCTGTTTAAAGACAAACTGAGTTTTGCTTGCATTGAATGGCGCTCTGTTTCCCAGAAGCCCGGTCGCGTACTGATTGATTGAGCTGGTAGACCATTTTTGAAGTGCGTACAAACGGTTGTCCAACCCGATAGAGGCTCCGGAGAAATTTGTTCCAAGCGTTCCGCCGGGTTTTGCGCCCTCCCGATCATCGGAGACGTTTGCGGTGATGTTCGACACCTCGAAAAGTTGCACTGTACGCGCCGTACTCGAAAGCGCGGAAAGAGGTTGACCGGTCGGAACAGGGTCGCCCTCGTTTGCAATGAACCCGACAAGATTGCTGTTGTAGCCATATGAGACTACGTTATCAGTTTTAGAAATTGAGGGAGTCGTATCGGAAGGGCAACGGAAGATCGCCGCGTTTTTGATATAGGGCTGGCAGAGACCCGCCCACCCTTCAGCGGGCCATACTCGCTGATTCCCGTTGACATTGATCCCGTTCGGGTAGATTTCGTCGTAGTCCTGAACGTATTGGATCATTGCCATTCCAATCTGACGCTCGTTTGAGAGGCAAGAGATGGCTCGCGCTTTTTCACGCGCCTGTGCAAAAACAGGAAAAAGAATTGCTGCGAGAATCGCGATGATCGCTATCACGACGAGCAATTCAATCAGCGTAAACGCTGTTCGATTTTTAGTTTGGTAAATCATCAAAAACTCCGGGATTAGCAGATTGAGAGCTTTACATGCTCCTCTCGGCAACTGAACTTACTAGTTGTACGCAGGGACTGCCTATAACGTTCTTGATAAAAGGCTAATTTTCCTCCTTTAGTTCTCTTTTCGATTACGACAGTGTTTGAAAACTTGAAAATAGTAGAGAGTTGAACTATCGCTATTCCTTAAAACGAGCAAAGCGCCAGTTGCATTCTCCGCTCGCGCGGACTGAGAACTCATATCCGTGGCGGGGTTGCCGAAGTCTGTTTCAAATGTGATTGCTCTTCACGCCGACAAGCTATGCAATATCGTCGTCAATCGTTAACAAGGGCAGGGCCGCATCGCTGCAACGTCTGCTACGGACATTTGCTTTGAGCAAACATTTGAAATAATCACAGCGTTGAATAGCGTCATGTCGGGCAAGCGCTTTGCGACTGCGACGCGAGAGCTTTTCGATAGAGCCGGATACCTCTGCGCACGGCTTTGCCCATAAAGTATGTTCGCAACGACTTGTTGCAATTCGTCGGTCTGAGGCGAAGCTTCGCCAGGTGTTGAGACTTTGATTCGTTATCGCGCCGGGAAACGAGCGTTCCGTAAATGCCGCAGACCTATAAATAGGTCTGCGGCGTTTATACTCGTTGAGACTGAGGGGCAATATCCGTTTCGTCTTGAGCGCAATTTCGGCATTTAAACTAAACTTCTGATATTGGAAGTGCGCATTCTTCCTCAGCGCAACGACTTCATCAACTCTTGAACGGCTCTTTCCAACTGCATGTCTTTCCCCGCGGCGAAATCGGAGAGCGTGGATTCAACGCGGATGTCGGGGGGGATGCCCAGATTCTCCATGTCCCTGCCGTCGTTCGTATAGCAACCGATGTGCGGGGTACGAATGACGCTGCCATCCAGAAGAGTTGCAGAGTTTGTGAATATGATCCAACCCATGGTCTGCGTTCCCACGATTTTACCCAGACCTAAAGTCCGAAATCCGTTTGCAAAAACCTCTGCATCGCTGAGTGAGAACTCGTTTATCAGCAGAATGATCGGTTTCGTGAATGCGCGTTCCGGCTGAGGGAAGGAGCCTTCTTCACGCGGAGAGAAAGTGAAGTATTTGCGGTTGCGCTCCAGAATCTTCAACAGACCGTCGTGAGTGTCACCCCCGACGTTGTTCCGGAGGTCGATCACCATGCCCTCTTTGCGCTGTCCGATGCTGAACAGCTCTCTTTCGAATCGATTGCGGTTCGCGTCGCCCATATCCGCCACATGCAGGTAGCCCACTCTGCCCGCCGAACTCTTCTCGGTCGTGGCGCGACGTTCGTCTATCCACTTTTCGTAGAGAGAATCACGCAGACTTGCCGACGAAACAAGTTTGATTTTCAGGGTGCGCGCGCCTTGCAACTCAGGTTTAGAATTGACGACGAGCGTCACGATTCGCCCGACTTTGTCCGTCAACGCCTTATCGTAGCCGGAGTCGGATTGAACGTTCTGATCGTCGATACTCAAGATGTAGTCGCCGACTTTCAGCAGGCTATTTTCATGCGTTGCAGGAGATCGCGGGACGATTGAGCTGATTTTGACGCCAACCCCCGCATACTGTTCGTCCGCCGCGACTCCCAGACAACCTGTCTCCCTGAGGGGGCGATTTGCTCCGCCGGCGCTACGGAAACCGGTGTGAGAGGAGTTCAGTTCGCCCAGCATTTGCGTCATTAGATAGTTGAAATCCTGGCGCACCGTGACGTGATCCACTAAAGCGCGATACCGCTTTCCAATGGCTTTCCAGTCCGTTTTGTGAAATGAGTTGTCGTAGTAACGATCATTGATCGCTTGCCAACCTTCGTCAAATACAGCCCGGTAATCTTCCAACCTTTCGATCTTCAAACGCGCCGTGAACGAAACTTTCCCGCTTCCTCCTCCGCTTCGACTCACCCACTTGATCGCGCCTTTGCTAAGATAGTAGCAACGTGACGAGTCCGGGGTCCATTGAAAACTGTTGGGAGTTTCGCCGGTAGATGTGACGCGTTGGAGATTGCCGCCATCCGCTCCCGCCTGCCAGATGTCGCTCTGCCCCAGAGACTTCGCTGTGAAGAGGAAAGTTTTTCCGTCCGGCGAAATCGAGTAGCCGTCGATTCCCTCTTCCAATCCCAGAGTCTGTTTGGCGCGTCTTTCGATCTCTTGCGTGTCGATTCGCAACTCCTTCAACTCCGCCCCTTCGCCGATTTTCTTTAGCTCCGGTTTCGGTTCAGCAGGCTTGGAAGGGTCGTCCTCTTCGTCGAACTTGTCACGATCTTTCTCGAGCGCGACGGTGTAGAGCGCATATCTTCCGCTCTCGTTGATGGTTTCGATGTCTCGATTCCGATAGCGGTTGGAGCGAAACGCCAATTTTGCGCCATCTGCAAACCAACGCGGCGTGTTGTTGAAACCGGGATGATCGGTCACATTGATGGGAGGCATGGGTTTTAGAGCGTCTCCCTCCATCGCCAACTGAACGATCCAGACGTCTTCGCTACGGATGTCGTCGCCCTTTTCATATGCAATCCAACGGCTGTCCGGCGACCATTTGAAGCCGTAGACGTTCGGTCCTTTTGCAAGTAGGCTTTCTCCTTTGCCATCCGGGCGAATCACGAATAACTTCGTCATCGATCCTCGACGAAAGGCGATCCATTTACCGTCCGGAGAGTATTCCGGGTTCGTGTCGATCCCTGCTCCTTTAGTGATCTGACGAGTCTCTTTCGTCGCCGGAGTCATCGTGAAGAGGTGCGTGCCGTCCTCTTTCTTTGCGGAGTAAACCAGCGTTTTGCCGTCCGGAGACCAGGCGACGTCGCTTTCGCGGGTAGCCGTGTCCGTGAGGCGCTTGGCTTCGCCCTCTTTCTCTACCCCTACGACGAAGAGATCGCCGCGAATAACGAAGGCGACGCGCTTGCCGTCGGGCGAGAGAGAGTATTGAGAGACGTTGTCGCCGGAGTAGGTCGCAAAATTCTCGTGAGGACCGCGCTCGTCAGTTCTGCATAGTATCGGCAGGGGGTGAACCTGTCCGCCGGAAGCGGGCGTGAGGCAGATTCTGTTATCGCATTCGTAGGCAAGCGCGGAGCCGTTTCTCGCAATCGACACATATCGAATCGCGTCCGGCGGGTTGGAAACGAGTTGGACTGCGCGTCCGCCTTCCCTCGACTGTTTCCAGAGCGTAGAGATGCCGGCTCGCTCGCTGCTGAAATAGACAGTCCTGCTGTCCGCGCCCCAAACCGACCACTGGTTGTTTTTATCGCCATCCGTCAATTTCTTTGGAGGCGAGGATCTATCCACGGGAGCGACTGCGATGTCGAAGTGCGCTGAGCCTCTGTAATTCTTTCGAATCATGTCCACCAGCGCTCCGCGCGTGTAGGAAATCCACTTCCCGTCCGGCGAAATCGAAGGGAAGAAGCAGTTCCCCTCATCCGAGATCAGTCTCTTGAAACGGCCGGTCATGGCGTTCAGACGGTAGATTTCCGTGTTGATCGACTCGCGGGAAGTCGTCACCAGCAGGTTTTCGCCATCCGGGAACCAGTCTGACAGGATCGAAGGGGAGCTATGAAAAGTGACTTGTCGGGCGGGACCTCCCACTGACGGCATTAAATAGACTTGCGTTCCCCCCTCGCGATCCGAGTTGAAGGCGATCCAAGTTCCATCGGGAGACCATTTGGGATTGCTGTCGAATGAGTCGTTTGCCGTCAGGCGAGTGGCAGGTCCCCCGGCAATCGGCGAGATCCAGAGATTGCCTTGATAAGAGAAACAGACTTTCGATCCGTCAGGCGAAAGTGCGGGAAATCGCCCGAAGCGAATAGGCTGTTCCGCCGGAAGAGCAAGCCCTTGCGATAGGGCATATATTGGGAAAATCGCGATTAGTATTGCTGAAATAATTGTGAAAATGCTAGGAAATCCGAGCGGCTTACGGACAGGCATTCAATTCCTCCATGAGTTGTGAGATGAAATATTCATTTTTTCTTTCGGTAATGCAGAATCCTAATTACTCCTAAAACTGCATTGGTGCAATAAAAAACTGCAAGAATTGCCGGCATCCATGCCGCTTGGTTCACTTCGTCTTGATTTATTGAAACTTGGGTCTTGCTCTCACGAAAACCAGAGGAGGTTACTGCTTCGGACAAAGAAAGTTTGGAACTATTCGGGGGCTGTCAACTCTACTTCGCAGGTAATGACGCTTTGAGTAGGGCGATTCGTTTGCTGAAAAACGGCAAATCAGAAACGATGAGTTGTAGTTTTTTGCTTAGCGAGCTTTGAAGCAATGGCTAAAAGCGCCGGTCTTTTTTCAGTTGCTTCGCAAAATGGGCGGCATTTAGAAACTTGTCTTAACGGGACGGAGAGCGATCCATCAGG
Organism: Chthonomonadaceae bacterium; assembly: GCA_043757795.1. Lineage (GTDB taxonomy): Bacteria > Armatimonadota > Chthonomonadetes > Chthonomonadales > Chthonomonadaceae > JAYVOT01. The sequence continues at coordinate 7,956 of JAYVOT010001005.1, forward strand.
CTAGCATATAGGACCCTCTGCGACTGATTCGTTCAAAGTTTCTCGCATGCGCATTGCACGACTCTTTTTTCTTGATTCTTAATCCGATACTCTTTCGTAGCATACCATGCTTTTTCTTGGAAAAAATTGATTGAAGGGCAATTCAAGACACGCTTATCTACACGGTTCACTCGACACAACATGTGCTGCTCTCATTTGAAGACAACTTTTCGACGAACACGCTCGTTTCCCACACGAATATTTTACGGTTGCGGACAGTTAGTTGTCTGCCCAACGCTCAAAGAAAGGATTTAAATTGAATAATTACTCTTACGGTCAGGTCGGAAAATCGCGGCTTGCTTTTGAATCGCCCTTAAGAGGTTGCCGCTTTTCATCTCTTACAAAAAACGCGTTTGCGAGTTGCATCTCATTCCTATCAAAGGTAATCGCGATAGCCGCTCTTTCCGCTATTTCGCTCGCTCCTGCACAGGCGCTGACTATGAACTGGACGGATTGGACATCATTTTCGGGTTCCGCCACAGGCGCCGGGGCGTTCACTGGGTTTGGGACGATCACGACGCCGTCTACGGTTCTCAGCGTCACCTACAATAACCCTGCCGGTATCGCCTTTTATCAGACTGGAACGGGGGGCAATACGGATTACTGGACAAACTCAAGCAGAATTCGAAATGCCGCCAGATCGCCATATACCGGCGCTGTAGTTTCCAATATTCCTACCGGCACAGACATGATCGCGTTGAAATACGCGGGCTTGCAGAGCCTCGCTTTCTCTCAGACAGTTGCAAACCCAGTACTTTCTTACATCAGTCTGAACGGCAACGGCTATGCCTTTGACCGCGACTTCACTATCCTGAGCTTTGGCGACGGCACAGTGAGAGATGCCGGATATTGGGGACCGGGAACATCGAGCAAACAGATAGTAGACATTGGCGGCGGCGTTCTGGAATATCGACTGATCGGAACTGGAGAGCCGCACGGCACAATACAGTTTCTGGGAAGTTTCGACACCGTATCCTGGCGAAGCCTTTCGGCTGAGAACTGGAACGGCTTTACGGTAGGCGTACAGGGAACAGCAGCGGATGTCTTCGCTCCTGAACCGGGCGTCAACGCTCTCCTCGCCAGTATGACGATTGTCGGGGCAGGCTGCTTTTCAAGGCGCCGACTCCGCAGGAAGTAGCCTTGTACTTTCATGATTGAAAATGCCCTTCACGGACTATCCGTGAAGGGCTTCATATTGGGAAGCTATTCGTCAATATCTCGCCAAATTTCGCCAGTTATCAGGCTGTCTGCCGCACGCCTGATACTGTTGATCTCTTCTCAAACAGCGCGATTTCGCCGCAACTTAAAGTTCCGGCAAGGCTGGAAGAAGCTCTATCGGACAGCCGCCCAATCGATCTGAGAGTGAAAGAATCGGTGAACCGTCCGTCAGCTTCCTCCTTTGTCAATCCAGCATGAAATGCCCAGTTGGGTGATCCGTCCGGTCATACTGAGCCTTGCCTGAACAATGCGTGGCAATCTTCGAGAGTTTGTAGTCGATGTAGTCGATCATGTTGGAGACAATTAAAGAATGAGGGGTAAAACACGAGACATGGGTTTTCGGCTCCTCGTTTGTTGCGCGGTTCGCTTTGCTGACAAGCAGACGAACTATTTTTCGCGACTTAGTCGCACGACTCTTTTTTCTACTGCCGTATTCCGATACTAGATTGCAGCATTCATTTGAAATTGCTCGAAATAATTATATTGCAGGCAAATCAATAAGACTTTGATGCCGTAAGTCGCGGCATTGAAGCTATGTCGGATATAGATCGGCGCACACCCTACCGAGCGGAACGCCTAAAAAATACCTACTCTTTAGAAACATGAGGTTCTATGCATGGCAACACCGGGACGCCTCGTACTGGGAATCGACATCAATCCCACTGAGATCTGCGTCGTAGAAGTCAAAGGCAATTGGCCGGACGCACAGGTAAGCAGTCTGGGCGCGATACCCACTCCTGAACGCTCCTTCCATGAAGGAAAAATATCGGACCCGAGCGTCATCGCGGAGGCTCTTAAGTCGCTCCTCGATCAAATCGGGGTCACCACGCGAGAAGCTGTGATCGGGGTCTCGGAATCAAGCATACTTACCCGTATTTTAGACATACCTCCTATTCCGGACCATGAGCTTCGCCCTGTAATTGAAGGCGAGTTGGCGCATTTTCAGGCGGTCAACGGAGGAGCGTTCGATTTCATTCGCCTTCCGAAAGATGCAAGCGATGAGAAAGGCGCCCAACAGGCGCTCGTTATGGCGACCGATCAAGAGACCCTCAAATCTTATCACGCCCTTGCGGAACAAGCCGGCGTGACCGTGATCGCCCTTGAACCGCGCCTTTTGGCGATGTATCGGGCGGGAATTGCAGACATACAGATGCAAAACGGCGGGATTTGCATCTCTATCGGACAGAACGAGACTGAAATCGCAATCACGCACGGCGGTCAAATCCGGCTCTACAGACGAATCGACATCGGAAAAAACAGCCTGCTTCTCGATACGGTTCACGGAACGAAACACGGACGACTTTCATTTGACGACGACTCAGCGGTCGTGTCCCCAGTTTCCGATACCGAATCTTTAAGACTGCTAAATCCTTCTACCGCCAGCACGCTCTCCATCGAAGTCCAAAGATCCCTTGACTTCTTCCATAATCACGGCGGTGAAGACATTCAGATTCATCGTGCAGTCATCTCTACAGTGAATCAAGAGTTGTCTTCGCTCGATGTCTGGCTTACGCAGTCGATCCCGATGGAGACGGTTATCTGCTCCATGCCGATGGTTCGCTCGTTGTCGGAGTCAGTCGCGCTTTTGCTTTCACCCCCGGCAGGCATGCGCTACACTTGCGCAGTCGGGCTGGCAATGCACGAGTTGAGCAATGTTCCCGGCGGCACGCCCTGCTTCGATCTTTCAATGCAGCAACGCAAGCAACAAGTGCAGAAACAGACCATGAAGCGAGTGGCGATAGCTGTCGCCGCTTCAGTCACGACTGTTCTCATTGGAGGAGCAATGGCGATTGGAATGGGATTGCAGGCTTACACCGTAGAAAAAGAATCGATTCGCATCAAAACGGAGCTTGTAGTGAAAGAAAAACAACAGAAAGATTTCATTACGGCTGTCAGGGTGCGAGAAGATATGCTCAGCAATCTCAAGTTGACGGGATTGCCGTTTCCCAGGATCATGGACGAGGTTAATCTCGCGATGCTTCCCAATGTCGGCTTGACGAACACCGCTCTGGACAACAACGGAAAACTGACGCTGAACGGGGAAGCGACGACTGAAAAAGACATCAATCAAATCTCGCGAAACTTGAGCAATATCAAATATTTCGATAGCGTCTCGACAGACAGTTTTGACAGAATTTCGCCTAAGGACGGAGTTTTCATGCTTCGTTTTCAAATCTCATGTCAACTAAAAGCTCGCAGAACCGCTGCCGCGCCGAGCGCGACAAACTAGGAAGGAGTAGTTCTCAATGCAAAAAGAGCAGGCATATCGCTACCTCGCCATTCTTTCTCCGATCGTGAGCATCCTGTGTGCGGGAGGACTGGCTTTCTTCGAATTTCGCAGATTGCAGGATTTTCAGGCACAGGTTTCAGTCACGCAGAAAAAGATTGCAGTCATCAATCAAGCTTTGAAAGATTTTCAGATGGCTCCTGTCTCCAAGCAAGTGCCGACAGCCGAACGAGGTCCCCATGAACAGAGCATGTTTCTCGACAATCTCAGGTTGATGGCGATCAATAGCCATGTTCAGATCACCCGAATTGCAAACTCGGAAGCTCCGCCGCCCGCGCCGCCGCCGCCGCCTTCCACAGATCCGAACGTTCCTACCCCGCCGGCAAAGTTTGCGCCCGGTGTCGGTCCCGTCACAAGCTCAGTAGAGGTGTCGGGAAATCAGTTCAACGTTCGTCGGTTCATGTACGGAGTCCAACGCGCGCCACGATTGATGAATCTTACAGACTTGCGGTGGGTGAGGGACAATTGGCCAAATACGCATCTGGTGTTCACTTTAACTCGATACGTCGGTCCTCCCCCAGCCCCGGGAACTCCCGGATTCTCCCGACCTGTCACCGGAACGCCTGGAGATACGACGGGGCCGAATTCAACGCAATCATCAAATGAAAATTCGAGTTCAAACGACAAGTCTACCGCTGACAGTTCCGGGCGC